>CAKZQD010000045.1 GCA_937139485.1 uncultured Bacteroidota bacterium
TAAATCCATATCGCATAATATTTGCTTTTTGGCTAAGCGTGTTTTTAGGTTTTGGAGAAATTGGTCTCTGCCTCTATTAAAACTTTTGTAAACGTTTATAATCAATTCCTTTACCTAAAATCATATTATTCTCAAGCTCAACAGCATCCTACTCTTCTGGAATTACACCAATTTCAGTTTCTTATACCACTTTTTTAGTTCCATACCATTCCCATTTTTTGTAAATACGTTATTACTTTATTTTGTAGTTCTTGGACTGTAAGTGTAATATATTTTACATATACTTTTTGCTTTAGTGCGATTTCTGCAAACTTTAGTGTTTTTTTTATGACATGGTTACTCTTTAATTGCATTGTTTAAAAAGTATAAAAATTACATTTTATCTCAAGAACTAAAAAGCTAAAATTATGCACGAATTTTGTATACTAATAAACAATGAAAATACTTACTTATAAATGCTTTTTAGAAAGCTACACTACTCATAAACAAGTCTCACATTACTCTTTATAATATTTAGTGTATTGTTTTTTATCAGTTCAGATGCATCCATTACCATTTGTAAATCTGCTGGAAAAGGTAGTGGTCTTCCTCCTAGTAATTTTCTTGACTGATCGCTCAAAGCACGCTGATCTCCTTGCATTTGTGCAAAGAAATTTTGAAAGATTAAGTCTTCTCTAAAAGGAACAGATTTTAATGCTTGTCCGTTGGCTCTTTTGTAATTTACTGTACCAGAAAGGCTACCTATTTTTGTCTGTTCGGTTTTAGTAACTAGTGCTTTAGCGTTTATGTATCTTGGCTCTTTTATATCATTGCCTAATGTATCTTTTGCTACGTTTCCTTTTCCATCTAGTACATACTGAAAACCGTCTTGCACTTTTGCAATGTCTTCATATTGCGACTCTCTAATTTGTTCTGGACCTATATCTACAGTTCTAATGTTTACATCTATATTATAATCATATTTATTTACATCATTTTTATTTAAATGAAATTTTGTCCATTCGGCGTTCAAATCTTGAACATTATATCTACTCAAGTTAGTCATAAATTCTTGTGGAATAATTAACTGACTATTATTAGAATAGTTAATCAAAATATGATTTTGACCTTTATTGTACGACTCAGCAATTCTAGCATCTACATCTCTAAAGTTGCTTTGAAACTCTTTTACTTTTTTAAATCTTCCATAAGCTTCTCTAGCAGCAATTTTACTTGGGTTTGCCAATAATCTTTCTGCTTCTACATATAAATATTCAGCGGCTTTTAGTTTTGTTTCTGCCAAATCCTGATCTATGTTTACTAATACAATATCTGCATTTCTAAATTCCTTTTTTATAAACATAGGCAAAACAGGTTTCAAAGCTTTTTGATACTGATCTAACTGCTTATACAGGTTATAAATAGAAACCCAGTTTTCGGGATTTCCATCTATTTTTAGTTGATTTACTTTATCTAAAATTCTACTTTTTTCTATTTTAAAAGCTCTTTCAATGGCTAAAATAGTTTTATCTGCTTTTTTAGGATTTCTCCTCATTTTTTGCGCACCAACTTCTATTGCTGCTTGGTAGTTACCATTCTTTAAATATTGATTTGCCATAGAACAACTTCCTAAAAACAAAGCCAATGCCGATATTACAATTAAATTTTTCATCATTAATAGTTTAATTATTGTTAGTACATAAAAAATAGTGCCAAACTAAATTCAAAAGTAATATTTTGTAGAAAAAAAAGTCTGCATTGTCTTTAAAAGAATTTTTTTTATGAAGTTATAGAACTTTAAACATGTTCTATTTATATTTGTGCTATAAAATAAATACTATGGAACATAATTTAAGTTTATACCAAATTGCAATAAGATATTTTTTATGTTTAATGTGTGGAATGATAGGTGGTCTTTCTTACTCAGGTAGTAAAACTATTGGTCTAGTTTTCTTAACATTAACAGTAGTATTTTTCTTAGAAGCAATTTTAGCTTTTGATCCAATTGTTGCTCTTTTAGGAAAAGGAAACGCCAAAGCAGCAAAAAAAGACTTCGACTAATTTTTTAGCCTATTTTATTATTGATTACATGTTAATCCAACTTATTTGGAGATATACTATTGTGCGTAATTATTGCCTTTCTTACCAATTTCCAAGTTAAGAACAAGCCCATAAAAGACACAAAACCTAAGCCGGGATAATTTTCTTGTAATAAAAAGAAATCATAAGCACCATGTAAAAGTATGGCAGCAAAAAGACCTCTTAGCATGTGTTTTTCTTTATTGTTTTTATCTACCCAGGCTAAACCAAAGTAATATCCCATAATAGCACCAAACATGGCATGTGCTGGCACAGCAGTAAACATGCGTAATAAACCAACAGCAAAACCGCCTTGTGCTACATACATTATATTTTCTACTGCGGCAAAACCTAAACTTACCATTACACCATAAAAAATACCATCGTAAGGTTCATTAAAATTTGAGCTTTTTGAATAAAAACGTAACATAAGATATTTACTTAGTTCCTCTGCGCCTGCTATAATTACAAAAGCATTGACCGCCGTAATAGCAATATTTGTAGGAGCAGTTGGAAACTTACTCATAAAAAACCATTCCAAAGCAATTGCAGGAACAACACTAAAACAACCTAAAACAAAGCTAATAAAAATAGCACTGAGTGGTTCTTTTTCAAATTTATCTTTAACAAAAAAATAAACAGCTATAGCAATTCCTGGTGCTAAAGCCAAGGCAACTAGTAATAATATTTTCATAATTTATGCTTTAAGTGCATTATTTAAATCTTCTATTAAATCTGTAACATCTTCTACACCAACACTTAATCGTATGAGCGAATCTACAATTCCAGATTTTTCTCTTACATTTTTGGGTATAGAGGCGTGAGTCATTGTAGCAGGGTGACCTATTAAAGATTCTACTCCTCCTAGAGATTCTGCCAATACAAAATATTTTGTACTAGTCACTATTTTTTTTGCATCTTCAATATTGTTTCCTTTTAGAGAAAATGAAATCATTCCACCAAAATTGCTCATTTGCTCTTTAGCTATTAAATGGTTTTTATGCGTTTTTAAACCCGGCCAATATACATTTTCTACTTTAGGGTGTTCATTTAAAAAAGCTGCAATTTTTGCTCCGTTTTCGCAATGTCTTTGCATTCTTAAATGAAGAGTTTTAATACCTCTTAAAACTAAAAAAGAATCCATTGGTGCGGTTACTGCTCCGCTAGCGTTTTGAATGTGATACATTTCTTTGGCAATATCATCGTTTTTAGTGACCAATGCACCCATTACAACATCTGAATGCCCACCTAAATATTTAGTAACGGAATGCATTACAATATCTGCTCCCAGTTCTAAAGGTTTTTGTAAATATGGTGTTGCAAAGGTATTATCTACTGCGAGTATAATTTTTTTGTTCTTACAAAGTTTAGCTATAGCTTTTATATCTATAATATTCATCATTGGGTTTGTAGGTGTTTCTACCCAAATTAGCTTTGTGTTTTGGTTTATTTTACTTTCAACTTGCTTTACATCAAGCATATTTACATAATGAAACTTGATGCCATATTTTTCAAAAATAGTTTTAAAAATACGATACGAACCACCATATAAATCATCAGTTGAAATTACTTCGTCTTCAGGCTTTAGCATTTTAAGTACACAATCAATTGCAGCCATTCCACTTCCAAAACAAGCTCCATAACTTCCATTTTCTAATGCAGCTATACTGTTTTCCAATGCATTTCTTGTAGGATTTCCTGATCTAGAGTAAGCATAGCCTTTATTTACGCCTATTGCTTCTTGCACATAAGTAGATGTTTGGTATATAGGAGTCATTATAGCACCAGTAGCTGGGTCGGGTTTTACGCCTGCGTGAATTGCTTTTGTTCCGAATTTCATTTTTGCTTTTATACTTATGGTTAAATTTCAAAAGTAATGTTTATATTTTAATTTACCTTTTTTTAAAAAAGCATTAATTGTCTGAAATTGTAAACACATAGCATTGCTAAGAGGAAACTACATAATTGTATTTTAGGCTTTTATAAGTTTCTGCTTTTATTTTTACATAAAATATGAAAAAGATAAAGATTGGTGTTTTAGGCGCAGGACATTTGGGAAAAATTCACATTAGACTTCTTAAAGAAATAGAACAGTTTGAATTAATTGGTTTTTATGACCAAGATTCTATAAATGCTGCAAAGGTTTCTGGAGAAATGGGTGTAAAATCATATACTGATATGGAAGAATTGATTGCCGCCTGTGATGCAGTAGATATTGTAACGCCTACTATGTCGCATTTTGATTGTGCATATATGGCATTAAAAGAAACTAAGCATATTTTTATAGAAAAACCAATGACTTCTTCACTTCCAGAAGCATATAAACTACTAGAGCTTATAAAAGAAGCTGGTGTAAAGGCACAGGTTGGACATGTAGAACGTTTCAATCCTGCTTTTTTAGCCATAAAAGATTATGAACTAAAACCTATGTTTATAGAAACGCATAGATTGGCTCAATTTAATCCAAGAGGAACAGATGTGTCGGTGGTTTTAGATTTAATGATTCACGATATTGATATAATATTGAAAATGGTAGGGAAAGATGTAAAACACATTGCGGCAAGTGGTGTTCCTATTATTAGTGGCTCGCCAGATATAGCCAATGCAAGATTAGAATTTGAAAACGGAGCCGTTGCAAATATTACTGCAAGTAGAATTTCTATGAAAAACATGCGTAAAACAAGAATTTTTCAGAAAGATGCCTACATAAGTATAGATTTTTTAGAAAAAGAAACTCAGATATTTAAACTTTACAACGAAAAACAAAGCGAACTAAATACTTTTGAAGTTGAACTTGGAGAAGACAAAGGAAGTAAATATATACACTTTGACACGCCAGAAATACTACCCGTAAATTCTATAAAAATGGAGTTAGAATTATTTGGGAAAAGTATTTTGAACAATACCGAAACAGAAGTAACTGCAATGGATGGTTTGCGTGCTATGGAAGTTGCTTATGGAGTCTTAGATAAAATTCAAAAAATGAATGTGGTTTAAAAATTACTCGTATATTTTAAAGACTAAAAGGCGTTCATTTTTTCAAATTAATAGTTTTACAATAGCATTACCATATTTTTTTGTACTTGGAGTAAATAATTTCATATTTTTGGCGTTAATATGAAAAACTATCTTTTGAGAAATTTTTACTTATTAAGTATTTTAGGTTTATTTTTTGTTTTGGCATGTAAAAAACTGCCCAATGAAGGCATTCCTTCATACATAAAACTAGTTAGACCAATATTAGAAACTAGTCCAGAGCAAGGTGCTGCAGTGCATAGCTTTTCCGATATTTGGATAGAATCTGAAGGCAATAATTTAGGTGCTTATGAATACCCTTTAACTTTTGCGGCGTACTTAGCTGGCTCAAAAAAAACTATTTGCAATCCAGGTATTTGGCATAATGGAAATGGGCAAGATAGAAGAATTCATCCCGCTATAGAAGTTTTTGACACTACATATAATTTTATACAAAAAGACACTGTTGAAATTCAGCCAATATTTAGATATAAAGAAAACGTAGACTTTATATATGTTGAAGATTTTGAAGCTACAAATAATTTTAGCAATACTGTAAGAACAGAATTAACAAGCCCAGAGAACCAAACTGGGAAAGCCGCTACTATAATATTATCTGCATCTGAAAACAAAAAAACCGCTCAAACAATTAGTCCTATTCCTATTTCTGTAGGACAAAGAGTATATTTAGAATTTAGTTTTAAATCTGAAAACTATGGTGGTTTTGGTTTTAGGTCTGTATCAGATCAAGATGTAATATTGCGTCTAGGAACTTTTTCTCCTTTTTCTAAATGGACAACAGTATATTATAACCTTACAAACTTTGTAAATGTTACCAAAGAAGGTACTTACGAATTTTATATGGAAACAGAAAGAGGCGATTTAACAGGCGATTCTAAAACTTATATAGACAATTTTAAAATTCTTCAGTTTTAAATGATTCAATCTAAAACTAGAGGCATATTATTTTATATTTTTTTTGATTGGTTTGCAGCAATTATTTCTTGGGGCTTATTATTTGTTTTTCGAAAAACAATTTTTGAAAGCTACCCTATAAGATACAACTTACTTTTTGAAGACAATAACTTCGTTTTAGGAATAATAATTATACCTCTAGCTTGGGTTTTCTTTTATTTTATTACTGGAACTTATACAGATATTTATAGAAAATCTCGTGTTCAAGAATTTACTAGAACCTTATGGCAATCTTTAATTGGTAGTATTATTATTTTTTTTACATTATTACTAGACGATAAAGTAATTTCTTATCAAAACTATTACCAAAGTTTTTTCTTTTTACTGCTTATACATTTTTTAAGCACAACATTATTTAGAGAAATAATACTTACGGCAGGTAAATTTTTGTTGGAAAGCGGCAAGCATAAATTTCCTACTTTAATCATTGGTAGTAATCATAATGCTACAGAATTTTATACAAAGTATAGTAAAAATAAAAGTTTATACGCATACAATTTTGTAGGTTTTATAGAAATAGACGAAAAAGGAAGCAATGGTCTTAAAAATTATTTAAGCCAGCTAGGCAATTTTAACGATATTGAAAATATTATTTTAGAACACAATATTGAAGAAATAATAATAGCCATAGAAAGTGCCGAACACAATTCTATAAGCCATATTATAAATGCACTTTCTGGAAGAGATTTATTTATAAAAATAATTCCAGACATGTTCAACATCCTCTCTGGATCAGTAAAAATGAATCAGCTGGGCGGAACACCTTTAATAGAAATATACCCAGAAGTAATGCCCAAATGGCAACAGGTAGTAAAAAGACTTATTGATATTTTTGCTTCTGGAATTGCATTAATACTTCTCCTACCCTTTTTTATAATTATAGCTATTAAGGTTAAATTATCTTCTCCTGGAAGTATTTTTTACAAACAAAAACGTGTTGGTTTTAGAGGAAAAGAATTTAATATTTTAAAGTTTAGATCTATGATAGAAAATGCTGAAGCAAATGGACCAGCACTTTCTTCAGATGAAGACGAAAGAATAACTACCTGGGGAAAAACAATGCGTAAATGGCGTATAGACGAATTGCCGCAGTTTTGGAATGTTTTTATTGGCGATATGTCTTTGATAGGTCCAAGACCAGAAAGGCAACATTTTTTGAAACTCATGGAACAAAAAGCTCCTCACTGTAGACATTTACAAAGAATAAGACCAGGGCTTTCTTCTTTAGGAATGGTAAAATATGGCTATGCAGAAAACGTAGACGAAATGATAGAACGCCTACAGTACGACATTGTATATATTGAAAACAATTCACTTTCTCTAGATTTTAAAATAATGGTTTATACCGTTTTTACTTTACTAAGAGGTAGAGGAAAATAACTTTCAGTAATTGTTTTTGTTGCCTATTATTTTGTCATTAAAAAAAAATCGTAAATCATAAATCGTAAATCGTAAATGCGCTTATCTTTGCAAAGCCGCAAGTTGGCTTATTGTACCTAATGAATTTTAAGTAAGGAAAGTCTGAGCAACAGAGAACAGCTAGCCACTTAACGAGTGGTGTATTGCCTTTAAAAGCAATGCAAGAAAGTGCTACAGAGAATTGTAATGTGAAAATTTGGTGCAAACCATAGACATAAGCAGTAATGTTTGTGTGGAGCATACCTCTAGCGTTGAAATATCAAGAAGGTCAGTAATAAAAGTGGTTCGCTTTGCTGATGGGTAGGTAGATACAACCAAGTAGCAATACTTGGTGCAGATAAATAATAAGCAATCTAGCAATAGATACAGGACTCAGCTTATAGACTTGCGGTTTTTTTTATACTTTAATATATAAAGAAAATTCTATCTTAATTTCCCTAAATAACAAAAAAAAAGACTCTTTTAATATATTAAAAGAGCCTTTTTTATTGTTGTAAATTTTATTCGCTTAATAAACTACAATATCTTTTTTTATTATTTTAGATTCACTCTTGTAAAGCAAATGGTAAATGCCTTTACTTTCATTATTTAATTGAATAAAATGAGAAGCCTTATCTATGTTATTTAATTTATACACCACTTGTCCTAGCATATTATAGATTAAAATTTCATTTTCATTTTCTATATCAAAGTTTACTGTTAAAGTAAATGCGCCCTTATTTGGGTTTGGGAAAAGACTTATAAGGTTTTCATTGTCATCAAAACTAAATACATTGTTTGGTTCTTTATATTCAATTACTAAATTTATTCTTGAAATAGAATCGCAACCATTTGCAGCGGTATATGTTTCTACTATAAAATCTGAAGTATAATACCAAGTTCCATTTACCAATGCAGAATCAAATGCAGTAATAGTTTCATCTATAATTACTAAATCAATTACTTGAATAGTTTCTTCAGCACAATTTTCTGGTGCATACACACAAGCACCTTCTCCTCTTACAAAATAAGTTGTTGTGCTTGATGGTGCAATAGTTAAGTTTGGTCCAGTACCTAACATAGTTCCACCACAGGCTCCAGAATACCATTGCCAGTATGCTGCGGCATTTAAATTACCCGAAGTTACAGATAAAGATGCAGAAATTCCACTACAAAAATTATTTGAAGAAGCTGTAATTACAGGCATTTCTGGAGCAGGACAAATACTTGGATCCATACAAATTTCTAAACTCCAACCTAGCAAATCTCCGCCTCCTCCTTGAGATTGATCTTCGATAGTAAGTGTCCAAGTTCCTAGTGCGTTTTCTAAATTAAAGTCAGCCAATAAATCATCTGCTTTAAAAGTACCTCCACCTGTTGGTGGGCAAGGTATATTTGAAGAAGCCGCAGCATCATCAAAATTCAAATCAAAATCATTTTGAAAACCACAAATATTTGACCATAAATCTACCGTAGTTCCAGAAGGACTTGTAAGTCTAACTACCAAATTGCCCACTCTTGTATGATCTCCAAAAATATTTAAAACATTAACATCTGAAATAGCTCCTGCCGTTGTTACTTCTATTGTAGAAGTTATAGTAGGTGTTCCAAAATTAGAAATACTTATTGGAACATCATTGCTTTCTATAACAAAACAAGTAGAAGATGTAAAATTGAATACACTAGAAAATGAAGATTCACTACAAGGATTTATTGTTTTTACTCGCCAAAAATATTGAGTTCCAGCATTTAAATTTGATGCTGTATATAAATTTGAACTTAAACCATTAGCAGATTCTACAATGTTTGTAAAGGCTGCATCTGTTGAAATTTCAATATTATAAGAAACACTATTTCCCAAAACTGCTTGCCAAGAAAAATCAGTATCTACTGCTATTCCCGAAGTATTATTAGGTGGTAAAGATAAATTTGGAGAATTTGGTAAACCAGCAATTTCTAAATTTAAATCTTGAGTTTGATTTGAACTAGTAGCATTTGCACTTAATGTTAAATTATAAAAACCTTGATTAGCAGCAGTAATTCCAGAAAGTGTTAATGAAATATTAGTGCTAGCATTTGCCGATGTAGGATTAAAAGTTGCTGTAACGCCAGTAGGTAATCCATTGACACTAAAATTTGTACTCTGCGAAAATCCATTTATTGGATTATATGTAAAACTGTATACCGCATCATCTGGAAAACATGTTGTTACAGATAAATTGTCAAAATCTAAATAAAAATCTCCAGGCGCAATAACAATATTAGCTCCATTCAAAGCATAAAAAATATTATTATGCCCTCTCACCATTATTCTAGCAGAACTTGTAGCACTATTTCCAGGAATATTTACAGATTGTGAACCGTCATTTGGCACATTTGTAGCTAATGAAATTGGATAAGTAAAGCCATCATCTAATGACAAGAAAATATCGACTGTTGGAGTATTTACTGACCCAGAAGTTGTTCCTGCTACATTCCAAGTAATGGTTTGCGCTGTTCCTGCTATCCAATTTTGAGGCGAATTTTGAGAAGTTACTTCAAATGGGCCAGCAGTACCAGAAACAACTACCTCCATTAAATCGTCTGCTGTTTGTGCTCCATTTAATTCATTATCTCTTACCGTAAAAGCAAATTCCATAGTTCTTCCTACAGATGGCGTAACTTCCCAAGATGGTGTTAAATTTCCATTTAAAACCTGAGCAATATCTGGCATATATCTATTTGGTGAAATTGTAGGCAAAATAGATCTATACATTGGCCCAAGTGTTCTTGTAGAAACTGGCGAATTATTTGTACTAGGATTTTCTGGATCGTTTTGCGACCAATTATATGTTAACGAAGCCATACCATCTACATCTGTAGCTGTACCTTCTAAAATAAATGCTGTAGATTTTGGTATTACATAATCTGCTCCTGCATTTGCAGTTGGTGGGTTATTTGTAGTTGAAATTTCGTTTGCACAAGTACTGTTTCCGCCTACTTTTATGTTTGCAGAAATATCTCTAATATTTACGTAATTAAAATGCGCATCGCTATTTCCTTGAACATTATCTGCACAAATACCTGCATAACCCATTATTGAACTTCCGCTGCCGGGCTCTACTTCTGTTTGTCCACTTCCAGACCTACAAGATTGATTACTTTGTGTATGGTATCCTCCAAATTGGTGTCCCATTTCGTGTGCTACGTAATCTATATCAAAAGGATCGCCTGTTGGGTTACTCCTTCCAGTATATCCTCTTCCTTTGTGTGTTCCCGTTTGCGACTGACTTAAACAAACACAGCCAATACAACCAGCATTTCCACCGCCTTGCGCATTAAAGTTGTGTCCTATATCATAATTACTTACACCAACAGCAGCATCAATAGTTTGAGCCGTAGTTGTATTCCATTCTCCATCCCAAGGGTCGTTGTTTGTATTTCCAAAATAAATTAACAAGTCATTATTTGCTATAAATTGAAGTTGAATTCCTAAATCTATTTCATAAACGGTGTTTACTCTATTTACAGTAATTGTCATCTGTGCTTGAATGTCTGCCAATTCTGTTCCAGAAGTATTTGCAAAAATGTTTCCATATTCTGCTGTACAAGATTGTGCTAATCTAAAAATTCTAAATTTTTGATCGTTTATTGCTTTTGGCAATCCAGTAGAAGACCTATCATTTTCTATACTTGGCAAATGTGCATTATCGTCTACTAAACATTCAAAACCTTGAGCATCTATGCCTAAAGATTGTTTGTTGTACACTATATAGTAGTTGTCGTTTACCGTAAAAGGATCTATATAACTTGTACTTTTTATTCCAGATAAACACAATGTATGTAAGCCAAATTGTGTAATACTAAAACGCATAAAAGCCGTTGGATCATCAATTCCTTGAGCCGCATAAGTTTTTATCATTGGATATTTTGCTGCTAAATCTGCATGCATTATTGGAGAAGAAACAACTTTAAACTTTTCTAATTTCCCTTCACTGTCAGGAAATTCTATAATTAAGTCACTTGTATTTTGAACAAATCTTTCTGGAGCATTTCCAAGTTTTATTTTTAATGCTTCAATATCTAATAGAAAATATTCTGCTTTGTTTGGAAAAGAACTTCTGTTTACTTTTTTGTAGCTTTTTAATTGTTCTTTTGAAACTTTTGTCCAAATTTCATTTGCTTCTAAAATCAATATTGAACATAGAAATGTAAATAGAATTGTAATTTTTTTCATCATTTTGTTTGTTTTGCCATGTGAAAATAAGCTATTAAAAGGTACTAATATCATTGCATAAACTTTTTTTAACTTTTAGTAAGTTTTTATAATCCTAAAGTAAATCATAATTTGGTAATTTAAAATACAAAACAATAAACTTATGGGCGTTTTAGAAGGTAAAAATGAAAAGCTATTTGATGCTAAGGCAGTAAAAAAATATGGTGCAGATAAGCACGGTATGAAAAAATACATCTTCGCATTCTTATACAAAGGTTCTAATAGAAATTTAAGCAAAGAAGAAGCCAACAAATTACAATTACAACATCTACAAAATATAGATAGGCTTGCCAATGAAGCAAAACTAGTGCTAGCTGGTCCATTTTTTGGCGATGGAGATTTAAGAGGTCTTTATATTTTTAATGTTAGTACAATTGAAGAAGCAAAAGCATTAGTAAATTCTGACCCTGCAATTCAACAAAAAAGCCTAAGAATGGAATTAAAAGAATGGTATGGTTCTGCTGCATTAATGGCGGTTAACGATATTCATAAAACTTTGGCAGCAAAAGCAATTTTATAATTCTTATTTTTCTATTATTTAGTTAATAACATGCTAAAATTAAAAAAGCTACTACGAAATATCGTAGTAGCTTTTTAACACTGTTGGCCCACTAGGGCTCGAACCTAGACTCTTCTGTACCAAAAACAGACGTGTTGCCAGTTACACCATGGGCCAAAATGGAGTGCAAATGTAAAATCTTTTATTTAAAATTTCAAGTCTTTTCAAAAAAATTATTTCTTTTTGTTTTTATCTTGAAAATCTAAGCTTGTAATATTCAGTTTACTCAGTACTTGCTTCACTTTTATTTTAGCAAATTCTTTGAAAGATGTTGCTGTTTTTTTTGCAAAACTATCATCTGGTCTGCTCAAAAATTTAGAATCTTTATATTCAACACCTTCTTCAAGCGGTGTATAATAATATGCATAGTAAGATTTTCTACTTTCGCCTTCTGGAATATTTATTTTAGAATAACCGTGTGGCGAATTTTCATCTGTTACAAAAATCATTGCCATATTCATATTTGGCGGATATTTTACCAAACATTCTTTCATAGCTGTATCCCAAAGTTCAATATCGCCGCCATATTCGGGTTTCCAATTTCTATTTAAGTAAATTAATAGATTTACTCTACGCCAAATTTTCTTTTCTACGTTTACGTTTACATCTATATGTACATCTAAATAACTGCCTTGTGCGCCTTGGTGTACGCCTTGTCCAAGAGAATCAAAATTGGTAAACAAACCATCAATTCCAGTTATTTCGCTTAAAATTTTGCTCCATTCTTCAGAAGCAAGTGTTTCTCTTACTTTTTGGAAAATAGGATTCCATTCTTCAAAATTATAATCTTCTCTTTTGTTTTCATTGAGTGATTTACGAATTACATTTAAACTTTCAAAAGGTGGAAAATGTTCAAACAATAAATTTGCTGTTTCTTCAGTAAAAAAATCATCTAAAATAATATGTTTACAATGTGGAGCATTTGCAAAATTATGACGAAGTTCTTCAATTTTAGCATCATCAATATATTTTGGATTGATGATATTTTGTATTTCTTCTCTTTTCATAACTCAAAGATAATTCATTTCCTTTTTTAATTAATGTTAATATTCATAAATTATGGCGAATAAAAAATATGCTGTTAAAGTATAGCCTTATCTTTGCAGTCTAAAATATTAAAATTATGAGTTCTTCTAATTTACCAAGAATGCCAAAAGGCATTATTTCAATTGCGTTTATTGCCGTAATTATATTAATTTTTGTTTCAAAATCTACCGTGACTATTGGTGCTGGGCAGGCGGGTGTTTTGTATAGAACATTTAGTGGCGGTGTAGTAACAAATCAGCCTGCAATTAACGAAGGATTTCACCTAGTTTTACCTTGGAACAAAGTTTATATTTATGAACTAAGACAGCAAGAATTGTACGAAAAAATGAAAGTTTTATCTTCAAATGGCTTGGATATTAACCTTGAAGCTTCGGTTTGGTACAAACCAAAAGCTGAGGAATTGGGAACACTTCATAAAAATATAGGTAGAGATTATTTAGAGAGAGTTATAAAACCAGCCATTCGTTCGGCAACCAGAAGTGTAGTAGGAAGGTATACACCAGAACAAATTTATTCTTCTAAAAGAGATATAATTCAAAAAGAAATAGATGAAGAAACTAAGAAAATACTAGATGATAAGCATATAGATTTACTTTCTGTTTTGGTAAGAGATGTTACGCTACCCACAACGATTAAAGACGCCATAGAAAGAAAATTGCGTCAAGAACAAGAGTCTTTAGAATATGAATTTAGACTTCAAAAAGCAACCAAAGAAGCACAAAAACAAATTATAGAAGCACAAGGAAAAGCAGATGCCAATAAAATATTAAGCGCATCATTGACAGATAAAATTTTAAGAGACAAAGGAATTGAAGCTACATTAAAGTTATCTGAATCTCCAAATACAAAAATTGTAGTAGTAGGCGATAAAGATGGAATGCCTTTGATTTTGGGGAATAATTAAAATTCAAAACTGAACATTACCAATGTTCTTATCGAAATTTTCAACGTCATTCCAAAATTTTTCAGAAAAAATATTTGGAATCTTAAACGAATTATAATTTGAAGGTGAAAAGACTATTTAATATGCTTGTTTTTTTCGCTAAATTTATCTTTTTCGAATTTTTTGTACTTCAATAAAATTTTCACAACCAGAAGTTGGAATAGTAAAGTTTAAGCTAACTTTCATTGGGAGTTTTGCATTTTTCAAATCTAAATTATTTGAAGGTAAATTTTGTTCAAAAATATTGTATTGATTATTATCAATTTTTAATAAGAAACCACCACAACAAACACATTTACTAAAATCTTGCTCTGTAATTTTTCCAACATAATTAAGATCATTTTTCTGGCAAGAAGAAAAAATAAAAATAGCGAATAAGATTAAAATTAAAATTAAATTTTTCATAGCTATAAATATAAGTATAATTATTGAATATTAAAATCAATTTGTGTAATTAGAGAAATTCGTGTCAAAAAAAAACATCTAACACCAAACATCCAACATCCAACAAAACCCTTATCTTTGCTAAATGACTAAAACCAATGCAGAAGGAATAGAATTGAAAGAATCTTTTTCTAAAGAAGACTTAAAAAATGTAAATCATATTGGCTTTGTGGCTGGAATTCCGCCATATTTGAGAGGTCCTTATAGTACAATGTACGTATCGAGACCTTGGACAATAAGACAATACGCAGGTTTTTCTACTGCTGAAAAGTCTAATGCTTTTTATAGAAGAAACTTAGCAGCAGGTCAAAAAGGTTTGTCTGTAGCTTTTGATTTAGCAACACATAGAGGTTATGATTCTGACCATCCAAGAGTAACTGGCGATGTAGGAATGGCAGGTGTAGCTATAGATTCTATTTTGGATATGAAAGTACTTTTCGACCAAATTCCTTTAGATAAAATGTCTGTTTCTATGACGATGAACGGTGCTGTACTTCCTATAATGGCTTTTTATATAGTAGCGGCAGAAGAACAAGGCGTTGACACAAAATTGCTTTCTGGAACCATTCAAAACGATATTTTGAAAGAATTTATGGTGAGAAATACATACATCTATCCACCAAAACAGTCGATGCGAATTATCAGTGATATTTTTAAATATACGGCGAAAAATATGCCAAAATTCAACTCGATTTCAATTAGTGGTTACCACATGCAAGAAGCTGGAGCAACAGCAGATATTGAGTTGGCATATACACTTGCAGATGGTTTGCAATATATAAAAGCAGGAATAGAAGCTGGTTTAGATATTGATACTTTTGCGCCAAGATTATCTTTCTTTTGGGCAATTGGTATGAACCATTTTATGGAAATAGCCAAAATGAGAGCAGCGAGAATGCTTTGGGCAAAAATTGTAAAGCAGTTTAATCCAAAAAATCCAAAATCGATGGCGCTGAGAACGCATTGCCAAACTTCTGGTTGGAGTTTAACAGAGCAAGACCCAATGAATAATGTTGCCAGAACAACTATTGAAGCCATGTCGGCAGTTTTTGGAGGAACACAGTCTTTACACACCAATTCTTATGATGAAGCCATAGCATTACCAACAGACGAAAGCGCAAGAATAGCAAGAAACACACAGAAATTTATTCAAGAAAAGACAGATATTACCAAAGCCGTAGATCCTTGGGCTGGTTCGTATTATATAGAATATTTAACAGACCAAATAGCAAACAAAGCTTGGGCCTTGATACAAGAAGTAGAAGCACTTGGTGGAATGGCATCTGCAATAGATAGTGGATTGCCAAAAATGAGAATAGAAGAAGCGGCAGCCAAAAAACAAGCAAGAATAGATAGTGGACAGGATATAATAGTTGGTGTAAATAGATACCAATTAGAAAAAGAAGACCCTATGGATATTTTAGAAATTGACAACGATGCGGTTAGAAAATCTCAAATAGCTAGAATCAATAAAATGAAGGCTGAAAGAAATGAAACCAAAGTTCAAGAAATTTTAAAAGAACTAGAAGCCGCTGCAAAAGATGATTCAGGAAATTTACTAGAAATAGCAGTAAGAGCAGCAAGAGAAAGAGCAACTTTAGGAGAAATTTCTATGGCTTTAGAAAATGCTTTTGGAAGATACAAAGCCGTAATTAAATCTATTTCTGGAATATATTCAAATGAAATGAAAAAAGACGAAGCTTTTGAAAAAGCACAAAAAATGGCAGATGCCTTTGCAGATCAAGATGGTAGAAGACCAAGAATATTGGTAGCAAAAATGGGACAAGATGGACACGATAGAGGAGCAAAAGTAATTGCAACAAGTTTTGCAGATTTAGGTTTTGATGTAGATATAGGTCCTTTATTTCAAACTCCTGCAGAAGTAGCTAAGCAAGCCGCAGAAAACGATGTACATATTCTTGGTATTTCTAGTTTGGCAAACGGACACAAAACCTTAGTACCACAAGTAATTGCAGAACTAGAAAAAATAGGCAGACCAGATATTTTGGTTGTAGCTGGTGGTGTAATTCCACAGCAAGATTATAATTTCTTATTTGAAGCTGGCGTAATAGCAGTTTTTGGCCCTGGAACAAAAATTCCTGAAGCTGCAGCAGAAATTTTGAGTGTGATGCTGGAAGATTAAAGCTTAAATAAAAAATTAACTCTCAAAGTTAAAAACTACTTTATATATTTTAACCCATAAGTCTATTTTGAAAAAAAATAAGATGTAAAATTCTTGTTGCATTGCTTAAAATAAATTAAATCAAAAAAAAATTATCCATTTGCTTTATAGAATGCGTGCATTACATTATTTTAGTGCAAATATTTATTAAGTAAAATGGAAAACAACAAAATAAACCGACTTTTAGTAGCCAATAGAGGCGAAATAGCCATTCGTGTATTTAGAGCAGCAACAGAATTGCATAT
>CAKZQD010000046.1 GCA_937139485.1 uncultured Bacteroidota bacterium
TCCGATCAATTTATGTGGATGTTTTATATAGTCATCCAAACTATCAAAAGCAGCATTGAGTTCCTGTCGTTTTTCAAAATCTGGATAAATATAGTCTAAGAAATAAAACCTCAATTCATCAACAGTTTCTTCACTAATAGAGGCTGGAAGTTCAAAATTTGCTTTAATATTTTGATATTGGTAGCGTAAAGAGATTGTATTTCTGTAGGCTTGAATGATTTGTTGGAGGGTTTGTTGTTTCATTTAGTTATACTTTAGAACAAAGATAATATTGAGCAGATGAAATTTTCTGTAATTAGATGTAGTTAACTAAAAAATCAATCTAAGTTATTAGAACTAAATCAATTAACTAATTCCATTTTTATTTGTTTGAACTTTTGCTCATTGCTAATAAAAATTGACCTTAGATGAAATATTTCTCTAAATTTTTTATTATTTAAATCATATGTATACTGAAAATCATCAAAATAAATTGCATTAACTAAAAAACTATCATCTTCTTCAATATCGAAATGCTTGCTCATACTATCTAATTCATTTTCAATAATAGAAGCTAAAAATTCTTCATTTGGTTTACTTTTCTCACTAATTGAAATAAGTTTTTTATTTTTCTTTAATATTAATTCAGCATCTCCAAATATTCTTTCTTTTCCAAAAGGAGTTTCTGTAAATCCATTTATAGAATAAGTTGTATCTATTTCATAAGTTTTATCTAAATATTTAAAGAAAAGAGCTACTTCTGGAAAATAAATATCTAGTACTTTTTCTTTAGAATTAATTAAAGACGAAATAAAATTATCAATCTTAGATACATTTTTCATTTCTGCACTATCTATTTCAGCTGTTATAGCTTTGTAATATAACTCTTTGACAAAATCCTGACATTCTAAATAGTTTTGTAATTCATAATGTTGATTATTAAGATCATAAGATATTACAACTTCTTGCTTGTCATAAGAAGTTTTAAGCCATTTATTATGTTCTTCATATTCAACATCTTTTCCCATGGATTTAATATAGGTTTTGCCATATAAAAAAGTATAATTTTTACTGTCTTTACTTTCCTTTTTTTCATTAATTTTTAGTATGGTTAATGTTTCAGGGTGTAAATGTTTCAAACTTGAATCTAAATAATTCATTTTAGTTACTTCAAAAAAATGTGTTTCGTTTTCTTCGAAATGATGACTTAGCTTTATTGAATTTTTAGACTTATCTTCACAAGATAAAAGTGTTATTAGTAAGAATAAAAATATAAGTGGTCTCTTCATAATCTAAAGTTATTTGTTTTTCTGAAATTGTGGAAGATTCCCTTCTGCAAAGGAATGACGGCGTGTAGAAAATACTTTAATACTTGAAACTTAAATACTAAGTACTTAAAGCACATTAACCTCCATCTCCAAATCTATCTCATATTTCCCAAAAATATCTGCTTGGATTTCTTCTGCTAAATTGTAGATGTCTTTTCCTTTGGCATCGTCATAGTTTACTAAAACTAATGCTTGGTTTTTGTGCACACCGTAGTTTCCAAAAGTTTTTCCTTTCCAGCCAGCATTGTCTATCAGCCAACCTGCAGGTACTTTTACTTGTGTGTCAGAAATAGGATAGGAGACAATGTTTTTGTATTCCTTTTGGAGTGTTTCAAAATGCGTTTTAGTTATTACAGGATTTTTGAAAAAACTACCAGCATTTCCTATTTCTTTAGGGTTTGGGAGTTTGCTTTCTCGTATAGAAATAACGGCATCGCTCACGTCTTTTATACTTGGCGAAGTAATTTTTTGTGCTTCTAAAACACTTTGTATAGCGCCGTAAGAAACATTTACTTGTGGCTTTTTAGATAATTTAAAGACTACGCTTGTAATAATATATTCGCCTTTCAATGCTTTTTTAAATACCGATTCTCTATAACCAAATTCGCATTGAGAATGCGTAAACGTATCTATTTGTGCTTTTTTAATGTGGTAAGCTTCCAAACTATGAAAAACGTCTTTTATTTCAACACCATAAGCACCTATATTTTGCATTGGAGAAGTTCCTACCTGACCAGGAATCAAAGATAAATTTTCAACACCGCCCCAATTATTTTCTACACAAACCAAAACGAAATCGTGCCAGTTTTCGCCAGCATTTACTTTTATAAAAATATCGGTTTCCGTTTCTTTAATGATTCCCATTCCTTTAATGGAATTTTTGATCACCAAACCATCAAAATCTTTGGTAAACAAAATATTGCTTCCACCAGAAAGAATTAACTTAGGTTGGTTAAAAACCGCCTGCTGTCTTAAACCATCAATATCTGCAACGTGTTTTACTTCGCTAAAGAATTTTGCTTGAACATCAATTCCGAAAGTGTTATGGTTTTTTAGAGATTTGTTTAATTGCATTTTTTTGGCTTTTAGCTTTTAGCTTTTGGCGGTTAGCTTTGCTTCGCTTGCGATTTGCTAATAGCCAATAGCTAATAGCCAAAAGCAATTTTAACCAGCTATCGCTTCTATTAAATCATACTCCGTAATTACGTGCATCATTCCAGCAATATCTTCTACTATTACTGCAGAATTTGTTTTGTTTATTTTCTTAGAAATATCGCTTAGTTTTTCGTTGATGTGTATTTTTTCGAAAGGCGCACTCATTATTTCCTTTACTTTCACATCTTTAGTGATGTTTTCCAATAAAGCACTCAATAAATCTTTTTCGGTAAGACTTCCTACAATTTCATTGTTTTCAGAAACAGGCATTTGAGAAATATCAAATTCCTTCATTTTAGCAAAAGCTTCGCTCAAACTCATTGAAGATTCAACTGTGATAAATTCACGTAAATCTTTCATTTCTACAATGCTTTTTGCAGTTGGCGTAGCATCAAGCCAACCTCTTTCTTTCATCCACTCGTCATTATAAACTTTTCCTACATATCTACTTCCATGGTCGTGTAGTAAAATTACCACCATATCGCCTTTCTTGAATTTGTCTTTCATCTGTAGAACGCCTTTTATAGCAGAACCAGCAGAATATCCAGCAAAAATACCTTCTTCTTTTGCTAACATTCTTGTATAAACAGCACCGTCTTTGTCTGTTACTTTTTCGAAATGGTCTATAATGTCGAAATTTACATTTTCTGGCAAAATATCTTCTCCAATTCCTTCAGTAATATATGGATAGATTTCTTTTTCGTCTAGTTCTCCTGTTTCGTGATATTTCTTCAGAACAGAACCATAAGTATCTATTCCTAACATTTGAATCTCAGGATTTTTTTCTTTGAAAAATTTTCCACAACCAGAAATGGTTCCACCAGTTCCTACACCAGCTACAAAATGTGTTATTTTTCCATCTGTTTGATCCCAAATTTCAGGAGCAGTAGATTCGTAATGACCAACAGCATTGTAAGGATTGTCGTATTGGTTTACGTACCAAGCACCAGGAGTTTCGCTGGCAATTCTTGCAGAAGTAGAGTAGTAGCTTCTAGGATCTGTAGCATCTACATCTGTTGGGCAAACGATAACTTCTGCACCAACGGCTTTTAAAATATCTACTTTTTCTTTTGATTGTTTATCTGTTGTTACAAAAATACATTTATATCCTCTTACAATTCCAATGAGTGCTAGTCCCATTCCTGTATTTCCAGAAGTTCCTTCTACAATAGTTCCACCAGGTTTTAAGCTGCCATCTTTTTCAGCTGCATTTACCATACTCAAAGCCATTCTATCTTTTACAGAATTTCCAGGATTTGTAGATTCTATTTTTACATATATATCTGCTTCTATTTCTTTACAAATGTTGTTCAATTTTACTATTGGTGTATTTCCAATGGTTTCTAATATATTGTTGTAAACTCTTTTCATTTTTATTGGCTTTGATTTTGGTGCAAAAATAGAAAAATGCTTACTAAGGCACTAAGAATACTTATTTTAATTGTTAACGCCTTTGAAATTTGTAGATTTATCTTACTTTTAAGTTCAAATTAATCTTTTTATGAAGAAAAAATTACTCATTCTTGTTGCTTTAGGAATTATAGTTAGTGGCGTTATTGCATACACACAGTTCAATAAACCACATAGAAACATTGCAGAAGAAGCGTCTAGTTTTTTATTAACAGCAGATGTTTTATTTGATGCTTTTGAAGAAAATGAAGCAGCAGCAAACAAAAAATACTTAGATAAAGTTATTACCGTTTTTGGCGAAATTGTTGATGTTGATACGAATCAAGATAATAAAGATGTTGTTACTTTGGAAGCTGAAAATGCTATGATGGGCGGTGTTATTTGTACTTTAAAAGAAACTAGTGTATTTGCAATAGGCGATGAAGTTGCCTTAAAATGTAGGTGTACAGGTTTTTTAGATGATGTAATTTTAGTAGATTGTACTTTAGAAAAATAAATAAATGATAAATAAAGGATTCTTTTTTTTTGCTTTAGTTTCGGTTTTACTTTCTTGCAAACACGATAGTTTAATAGAAATTAAAGCAACCGAAATAGATTGCTCAACAGGCGAAGTTGCTTTTGTAAATAAAATTCAACCTATTTTTGATGCAAATTGTGCAACTGCTAGCTGTCACAATACAACTGATGCTCGTGATGGTGTAAATTTAGCAACTTATTCTAGTGTTATTGAAACAGGTGGAGTTGTTGTTAAAGATGCTGCAAATAGTGAACTTTATGAAGTATTAAATGAAACTGGTTCTAAAATGATGCCGCCAGCAAATTCTGGTTTTAGCCTAAGCAATATGCAGAAAGAAGATATAAAAAATTGGATAAATTCTGGTGCTAAAAATTCAGTTTGTGACTCTATTATTTCTCCATCTTTGCAATGTGATAGTTTAATGATTTCTTTTAAAGATGATATAATGCCATTGCTTGCTGAAAGTTGCGTTAGTTGTCATAAAGGAAGTACAGCAAATGGTTCTGTATGGTTAGATAATTATACAGATGTGAAAATTTGGGCAGACAATGGCGCTTTACTTGGTTCTATAAAACACGAAGCTAATTATTCAAATATGCCAGATGGTTCGCCAAAATGGAATGATTGTAAAATTGCTAAGCTAGCAAATTGGATAAAAGAAGGTGCTTTAAATAATTAAAATGAAAAAAGTAATAATATTTTTTGGTTTAGCAATTTTATTTTCTTCTTGTTACTACGACAATGAAGAAGAATTATATGGCTTAGATTGTAATTTAGACAATGTAACTTATGCAACAGAAATAAATCGAATTATCGAGACTTCTTGTGCTGTTTCTGCTTGTCATGATGGAAGTACACAATTTCCTAAATATGATTCTTACCAAAGTGTGGCGCAAGATAGTGGCAAGATATTTGAAAGAGTAGTAGTTTTAAAGAACATGCCACCAAGTGGAACATTGCCAGATTGTGATTTTAAACAAATAGAAGATTGGTTGAGCAATGGTACAAAAGAATAAAAAAAAGGAACAATTTAGTATAAAATTTCGATTGTCGTCATTCCTGCGTAGGCATGAATCTCAAAACTTGAATGTTTATAAAAATCTTTTCAAAATAAATTTAAATATAGAATTATGAAAAAAATAACATTATTAATTGCCATTTTTTTAGTTGCAAATAGTTTAATAGCTCAGAAATATTTTACCAAAACAGGGCACATTTCATTTTTCTCTACAACGCCTGTAGAAGATATAAAAGCAGATAATTACCAATCTTCATCGGTAATAAATTTTGAAAATGGAGATATAGTTTTTTCTGTATTAATGAAAGGTTTTGAATTTGAAAAAGCACTAATGCAAGAACATTTCAATGAAAAATATGTAGAATCTGATGAGTTTCCAAAAACAAAATTTACTGGAAATATAAAGAATTTTGAAACCGTAAATCTTTCTAAAAATGGAGCTTATGAAGTCGAAGTTGAAGGCAAAATGACATTGCACGGCGTTTCAAAAGAAGTTTCTACTAATGGAACACTTGTAGTGAAATATGGTTTAGTTTCTGGAAAAGCAGATTTTGTTTTAGCACCAGAAGATTATGAAATAAATATTCCAGCAATGGTAAGAGATAAAATAGCAAAAACAGTTACTATTACTGTAGATATGGAATATAAAGAGTTTAAAAGAAAGTAAGTCTTTACAGACTTCAGTTTCAGTATTCAGTAAATACTACTAAAACTGAAGACTGACTTAAAAAAATCCAAAATATGATAAGAATATTTACATTATTATTCATTTTACTTTCTTCAATAAATTCATTTGCCCAAGATGATTTATTAGATCTTTTAGAAGAAGAACAAAAACCTGAAAAGACTTTTGTAACAGCTACTTTTAAAACAACTAAAATAGTAAGCTCAAATTCTGTAGAAACTAATGGCGAAGGTTCTTTAAATTTTGTTATTCAACATAGATTTGGAAGAGTAACTGGTGGTTTAAATGAATTTTTCGGTTTAGATGATTCTAATTTAAGACTTGCACTAGAATATGGAGCTTTAGACAATTTAGACATTGGTTTTGGAAGAAGTTCTTATGAAAAAAAGCTAGATTTTTTTGTAAAATATCGTTTTTTAAGACAAAGTACAGGCTATAAAGCTTTTCCTTTAACACTAGCAGCTTATGCCAGTATGCAAATAAATACTGGGCCGTTTCCTAATCCTAATAGGAAAAATTATTTCTCTTCAAGAATGTCTTATGCTTATCAATTAATGATAGCTAGAAAGTTTGGAAAATGGGTTTCTCTGCAATTAACACCTACTTATGTTCACAAAAACTTAGTTACATCAAAACTAGACAAAAACGATATTTTTTCTCTTGGCTTTGGAACAAGTGTAAGAGTTTCTGGAAGCGTGCGTATAAATTTAGAATATTATTGGACGCCAGAAGGACAAGTTGTTTCAAATTACAATCAAGAAAAAGTTGTCAATGCTTTTTCACTTGGAGCAGATATAGAAACTGGTGGACATGTTTTTCAAATACATGTTGGAAACACCAGAGGAATGCTTGAAAAAGAATTAGTTGCAGAAACTACTGGCGATATTTTAAAAGGTCATTTGAATTTTGGTTTCAATATTACAAGATCTTTTGCGCTTTATGATGCCAACAAAATGAGACAGAAAAGGAAGTTGAAAAAAGAAAGTAAATAGCTTTAGTTTTTAACAAATTTATTTTTACTCAATTTTTCATTCCCACTTATTATTTCCACAAAATAAATTCCTCTTGGAAGTGGTTCTGTAGAAAAATATAACTCATTTAAACCTGCTTTTACTTCTTGATAAATAATTTGTTTTACAAAAGAACCTTTAGCATCTGTAATATTTACTTCTATTAAAGTAGCTTCTTTTGCAGTAAATTGAAATGCCAATAAATCTGAAGTTGGGTTTGGAAATAATGCAAATTGTTTGTTTTTGTCTTCAATAGGAAGATAAATTTTTCCGCTTATTTCACAAGATCTACTGTCGTGAATTGTAAAAATACTTGTATCTCCATTGCAATAATTATCTGAATTTAAACTTGTATTCGTAGTACTGTTATTCCAAGTAATTCCATAAGGAGGAATTCCTCCAAAAGCATCAATTTTAATACTGTTTTCACAATAATTTTCAGTAGAAACTACTTCATATTTATAAGCTAAAACATTAGTGTCTGGTGTAAATAATTCATTTGCCCAGCCAAAGTTTCTTTTAGTGTCATCTGTAGTAAAACCAAATGTAAATACTTTTCCAGGTTCGTTATATTTTCTTTGCATTCCAAAATAATCTCCCCATCTTTCGTAGCTGTCGTTTGTAATTCTATCTACAATACTTTTTCCTTTTCGTAATTCTAAAACATCAGAATAATTGCCTTCATT
>CAKZQD010000047.1 GCA_937139485.1 uncultured Bacteroidota bacterium
ATTGCTTTAAAATTTGCAGTTGTGTCATTACACGGTGAATTAATTGCTCTTATTTGAAAAAAAACTTCAGACTCATTATCTTCACAATTATATTCAAAATTAAAAAAATTACCATGCGAAGGATAATACTTTTCTAATTCTATTCCTGAAACAGAAATAGTAACAGAATCATAATTTATAATTTCAAAAGAAAGATTTATAGATGCAGAAGACGAACCTGCCAATAAAATATTTTGAAAAATGCTTACTATTTTAACATCTTCATCATTTATATCAATTTCATAGTTAATTACTTCTGCTTTACACAAATTTCCAGAAATTGTATCTGTAAAACTAGTATCTGCTGTAAATGTTATTCCATTTACTTCGGCAGAAATACAAGCTGTAATTAATGAATCTGTAGTAGTTGGAACAGCTGCAGCGGTATCAATTCGCCATGTATCTAAACTATCTAAGACTGTATTTGATGCTATAGTTTGCAGCCTAAAAGCTGTTAATGAATCTAATGAAGATGTAAAAGAATTTCCTACTGCTGTTTTATGATAAATACTAGCATAAAAAACACAAGCTGCTAAATAACTTCCGTTTATATTTGGATGGCTTTCATCTGCAGTATATAATTCAATTGCAGGAAAATCTGCTCTTGTTTTTTTCCAAGCCATTCCTACTGGCGCAACTGCAGCATTATTTTCTACAGCCATTTCTAAATAAGATTGTCTAAGTCTTTGTTGCATACCTTCATAGGTGCATAATGGTGCATAGTTTGCACAATTTGATTGATCTCCATTTTTTCTTCCCCAAGTCATAAAAAACATGGTTTCGGTACAGGTATTATTAGAAACTATACTATCATTTAATATTGCGGCATAAGGTTTTGTATCTACTGCTACTTGTCCTGGTGGAAAAGATGGTTCTTGACTTTGTGCTTGTAATACCACATAATCCCAATTATTTGAAGCAATTTTATTCAAACTTGTATCATTAGAACTATGAGCATTAAAAGTATAACCACCTGGTGTATTTTGGTCTTTTATTAAAATATCTCCATTGGCTTGTGCTAAATTTTGAATGAGACCAGACAAATTATTTCCTGCAGTATAACTGTTTCCCAAAAACAAAACTTTTTTTGTTTCTTGAGCAAAAGTATTTAATAAAAAAAGACTAAATGCTATTGTAAATATTTTTTTCATAATTTTTTATTTTAAAGCAACTATTTTAAGTGCTGCAACTGCAACTTCCACACCTTTGTTTCCATGTTTTCCGCCTGCTCTATCCAATGCTTGCTGGTAAGTGTTTGGTGTAAGTACTCCAAACAGAAATGGTTTAGCGTATTTAATCATTAAATTTTGCAATGAATTTGCTACAGACATATTTATATATTTGTCGTGATCTGTATCGCCTTTTACCACACAGCCGAATGCTATTATAGCATCACAATCAAATTTGCGATTTAAAATTTCGCAAGCAGCTGGCAACTCATAAGTGCCCGGAGCATATATAATTTTAATATTTTCTTGCTGTACATTTTGTTTAGAAAAAGTTTCAAGACAAGCTTCGAGCAGGCTTTCTGTAATTTCGCTATAATATTCAGAAACTACTATCCCAAATTTCATTTTGCTACCATCTGGAATATTTTCTTTGTTGTAATTTGATAAGTTTTTTAATGCACTTGCCATGTTATTATTTTCACATTTAAATTAAAATAAAAAATCAATATCGCTTTTCACAAATGAAAAATCGATAATAAAACATAAATTTATGGAAAAATAGTCAATAAAATAAAGATTTGAAATGATAGAAGTAAACAATTTTAAAGATTAGGATTTTTGTTTCAAATTTCTTTTGTTTACATAAATATCTAAAACCATAAATCAGGAAAATACTCAAATTTAAATTATTATTATTTTAGTTGAATTAAATTACATTTGCAAAATCAAATTATGCTAAAAACTATTCGTTCTAAATCTAAAAACTTTGCCAATCTATTTGCTATTGCATTGCTCTGTGGTTTTGTACTTGCTTTAATGCGTTTTCAAGAAAGTTATTTTTTAGAAAGTGCATTGTTTATTAAATATGAAGCTTATACTTTACTGCTAAACACCAGTTTTGTAGACATTAAAGCCTCAATAGTTTTTTCTGTACTTTTATTTCCCTTTGTATTTATACTAAAAGACATCAAAGTTATAGCGACAGTTTTTTATCTCATTGTTATTTTTTGTAACAGTTTGCTAATAAAGTATTTCCTAACAAATTTTGATTTATTAGGTGATGAAATTTTTAATTTTTCGGTTTCAGAAATGCTCTTTATTGCACATACAGAAAAAAGTACAATCCATTTATTTGAGTTTGTTCTTTTTATACTTTATCCTATTATTTTTATTGTTTTAGTTTATCTTTTTCATACTTTTTTTAGAAATATTAGCAAAAAAACGACTAGTGTTTGTTTACTTATTTATTTTGTTTTTTTAATAGCTAGTGCTGTAGATTACAAATACTATTTACCTAAGTTTTCGAATTTTAGTTCGTATCAAAAATTTTCTATTTCTAATAATAAAATAAGCTACTTTATTGCAGAAGTAATTGATACAAAAATAAAAAATACAAAAAAAACTTCGGTAAAAAATTTAAAAAAACAAATAGAAAATTACCAAAATTCAAATCCACAGTTTAGTTATACCAACAAACAATTTCCGCTACTTCACAACGAAGAATATACAAATGTACTTGGTCCGTTTTTCGAAAAAAAGGCTATAAAACCAAATATCGTTTTTGTATTGGTGGAAAGTTTGTCACGTTCTTTTTCTGGTGCAAACGCACATTTAGGTAGCTTTACACCTTTTTTAGACTCGCTAAAAACCGAAAGTTTATACTGGGAAAACTTTTTTTCTAACGCTGAAAGAACCTATGGCGTTTTGCCTAATGTATTGTCTTCTGCACCATATTTCAATCAGTTTGTTTCTAATAAGGTTTATGTAAAACATTCTTCTATTATTACCGAATTGAAACAACAAAGTTATCATACAGATTTTCATTATGGTGGCTGGGAAGGGTTTTCTTCGAGAGGCAAATTTGTAAGAGAAAGTAAAATTGATAGTGTATATGCTAAAGCTGCTTTTGATACTACAATTTTTAAAGCACACGAATCTAAAGAAAACGACTTTCACTGGGGCTATGACGACAAAGCACTTTTTGAACAATATTTTTTGCACACCAAAAACACCAAAGAACCTTTTTTATCTATCATACTCACACTTTCTATGCATTCGCCTTACGATGTAAGTGTTAACTATTCTATAAAAGATGCCAAAAAATATCTTGGCGATAATTTAAGCAATTATCAAAACCAATTATTTGAAGCACATCCAAAAAAAGTAAAGTCCATAGCTTTTTCTGATGAATATTTGAAAGTATTTTTTGATGATTTTAAAAAACGTGATGATTTTGAAAACACCATTTTTGTTTTGCTTGGCGACCACAACATTCATTCTTTACCTATAAAAAACGAGCTAGATATTTTTCATGTTCCATTACTTATATATTCAGATTTACTAAAGACTACAAAAACCTTTAAAGGAGTATCGACACACAGAGCCTTAACGCCTTCAATTTTAGGATTGCTAGAAGGCAATTTTGAAATGGAATTTGAAGCAGAAAAACATTGGCTCGCTTATGAACTAGATACAAGCATAAACTTTCAAAGTAAGGTAAATACACCAATGTGTTTAAGTTCTTCTAAATATATTAGTTATTTGTATCAAAATAATTTTGTGTTTAAAAACAAAGTTTACAAATTTGATAGCTTATTAAATATTAGCAAACAAAATGATACCATAATAGGAAATAAAGTACTAAAACTTTATAAAGACTATACCGATATTGAAGCATATATGAATAAGAACGATAAATTGATGAAATAAATCAATAAACAATTTTAAGACTTAATTAAAATTAAAAAAAATTTTAACTAAATTCCCAAAATCCGTTCAGCACATTTTTCGCCATCTATTGCGGCAGAAATAATTCCACCAGCGTAGCCTGCTCCTTCCCCACAAGGGTAAAAACCTTTTACTTGTGGGTGTTCTAGTGTTTGCTTATCTCTAGGGATTCTTACTGGTGAAGAGGTTCTCGATTCTGGAGCGTGTATTACAGCTTCATTGGTTAAATAGCCTTTCATAGATTCTCCAAAAGATTTAAAACCAGCTTTTAAAGATTCGTGAATAAATGAAGGCAAAAGTTTTCCCATTTCTATAGATGTAGTACCAGCTTTGTAAGATGTTTCTGGAATATCTTTAGATTGCTTTCCTTCTACAAAATCTACAAGTCTTTGTGCAGGAACTTTTTGTGTTTCACCTGCCAAATGCCAAGCTTTTTGTTCTATACTTTTTTGTAATGCTACACCAGCCAAAGGACCAAATTTTGCATAAGGCGCAAAATCTTTTAATGTTAATTCTACTACAATTCCAGAATTTGAAGTATCTCTATCTCTTCTAGATGGCGACCAACCGTTGGTAACAACTTCACCAGGATTTGTAGCACATGGAGCAATTACACCACCTGGACACATACAAAAACTATAAACGCCTCTTCCTTCTACTTGTTTTACAATAGCATAAGGAGCAGCTGGCAAAAACGCACCCCTATCTTCACATTTATATTGTATTTTGTCTATTAAACGCTGAGTATGTTCCACTCTTACACCAAGCGCAAATGGTTTAGCTTCAATTTCTATTCCTTTAAAATAAAGCAATTCAAAAATATCTCTAGCAGAATGTCCCGTTGCTAAAATCATATTTTTTGCATTAAAATTTGTTCCATTTTTGGTTTTTACACCTTCAAATGCATTATTTTTAATTTTAAAATCTATTACTTTAGTATTAAAATGTACTTCGCCACCGTGTTCAATAATTTTTTCTCGCATTGCGCTAATTATCGAAGGCAATTTATTGGTTCCAATATGTGGATGTGCTTCTACCAAAATTTGATCTGTGGCTCCAAAACCGACAAATAAATTTAATATTTTTCTTACATCGCCTTTCTTTTTGGAGCGTGTGTAAAGCTTACCGTCTGAATATGTACCTGCGCCACCTTCGCCAAAGCAGTAATTAGAATCTGGATTTACTTCTGCTTCTCTAATTATAGAAACCAAATCTCGTCTTCTGGCTTTTACATCTTTTCCCCTTTCTAATACTATTGGTTTTAATCCACCTTCTATAAGTCTCAATGCTGCAAATAAACCTGCTGGTCCAGCACCTACTATTATTACTTCTCTAGCATTACTTACATCTTTATAATTTGGCAAAGTAATTTCTTGTTCTTGAAACGCTTCTCCAATAAATATTCTAAGTCGAAGATTAATTTTAATATTTTTTTGACGCGCATCTACAGAGCGTTTCAAAATTTGAACATGATTTATATCTTTTTTAGGAATACTAATATTTGTACTCACTTTTTGAAGAAGTAATTGACTTGTTGCAGCAACTTCTGGACTTACTTGAATATTTATTTCTTTTTGCATTGTAGCGCAAATATAACATCAAAGCTTATCTTTGTATCAAATGAATTTATCAATAAATAACAGTCACATTTCATTATGTTTTTATAAAGAAGAAAATTTAAATGATTTTATTGATTTGTTTACAGATGAAGAACTTTGTAAATATATGGCTGGCGGAGCGTTTGAATTAGAAAAAGATGCAGAAAAACTATTCTATTACTTACAAAATATTTCTTTTTTAGAAAATAGTAAAAGAAAAGCCTATGGCGTTTTTATTGAAAAAAAATTAATTGGTCATTTTGAAACTGTACTAGAAAACAATGAACTAGAAATTATTTATTTATTGAAAAAAAACTTTTGGGGAAAAGGAATAATGTTCAAAATAATAAGCTATTTCAACGAGCAAAATTTAGAATACATTACTGCCAGAGTTCACCCAAACAATACAAATTCTACAAAACTTCTTGAAAAATTTACTATCGCTAAAAAAACACTTACTTATTTTAATGAGCAAAAAGTTTTAAAATACAAATTATCAAAAAAAATGGCAAACAACTTTGAAGAACACTGGAATAAAGCATATTTAAATACAGAACAAAAAAAACTAGGCTGGTATGAAGAAAATGCAGCACCTACTTTGAAACTAATTGAAAAAACAAACTTAGAAAAACACTCAAGAATATTAAATGTAGGAGCAGGAACTTCAAAGCTAATTTCAAGCTTATTAGAAAAAGGCTACAATAATATTATAGTAAACGATATTAGTAAAATTGCATTAAACAAACTAAAGGAACAAGTTGGTGAAATAAATATTGAATATATTCAAGACGATTTAACCAAACCAACAATACTTACAAATATAAACAAAGTAGATTTATGGAATGATAGAGCAGTATTGCATTTTTTTAAAGAAAAAGAAGCCATAGAAACTTACTTTAACTTGCTAAAAAAACTTGTAAAAGTAAATGCTTATGTCATTTTATCAGAATTTGCACTAGACGGTGCAGCAAAATGTTGCGGATTAGATTTAAAAAGATACAGTTTAGAAATGTTTACAGAACAACTTGGTGAAAATTTTGAAATAAAAGAACATTTTTATTATAATTTTCGTAATCCAAATGGTGATTTGCGAAAGTATATTTATGCATTATTTAAAAGAATAAATTAAGTTAGGATTTTTAGAAATAAAGAATTACTTTTGCGCTCCGCTTTTGAGAAGCGGGAATTTTATTAATTAACTAAATACAAACCTAAAATTAAATTTTATGGCAGTAAAAATCAGATTAGCAAGACACGGTCGTTCTAAAAGACCTTTCTACCACATAGTGGCAGCAGATTCAAGAAGTGCAAGAAACAGCAAATTCATTGAAAAATTAGGAACTTACAATCCTTTAACTATTCCAGCAACAATTACATTAGATGTAGATAAAGCATTTGACTGGATTATGAAAGGTGCACAACCTACAGATACAGCAAGAAAAATTCTTAGCTTTAAAGGTGTAATGATGAAAAAACACTTACAAAGAGGTGTTTCTAAAGGTGCAATGACACAAGAAGAAGCAGATAAGAAATTTGGAGAATGGGTTTCTGATAAGGAATCAAAAATTCAAGTAAGAATTGATGCAGAAATGAAAAAAATTGCTGATAAATATGCAAAAACACACGCTGAAGAATCTGAAAAGAGAGCAGCAAAAATGGTAGCAATAGAAGCAAAAAACAAACCAGCTGAAGAAGAAGCTCCTGCTGATGAAGCTCCAGAAACAGAAGGTGAAGCTCCTGCTGAAGAAGCACCAAAAACAGAAGAATAAGTTTTTATTTAACTACATAAACTTTTTTTAAGAGGATTCAATTAATTGAATCCTCTTTTTTTTTGTTGAAATTTTAAACTTGTTATAAAAAAAATTAACTCATTTTTTTATTGAAATAAAATATATTAATTTTGCAATAAATTTTTTATTCTCCTATATGTATTTTAAAATCATCTCATTTACATTTTTGTTTTTACTTATTAATTTAAAAAATGTAAATTCACAATGTTCCATAAGCATAAACCCATTAAATCCGGAAATTTGTGCTTTTGGAAACGAAACTTTAACTGCAAGCATAACTGGAAATGACTCAGCTATAATGTCTTATAGTTGGAGTGGTCCAAATATTATTAGTGGCGCAACATCTTCAACAGTTACCGTAAGTCCTAGCTCTACACAAACTTACACACTTACAGTTACCAGTAATGGAAACTGTAATAGTTCTGCTTCAAGGCAAGTAATTTTTTATACTGCACCTACTTTTACTATAGCAAATATAAACCCGTGTAGTAATGAGGCTGTAAATTTTTCTGTAAATAGTCCAATTCCTGGCACAACATACAACTGGAATTTTGGTGCAAGTGGCACAGCAACGGGAACTAATGTTTTTCATACTTTTGGTACAGGAGGAATAATAAATATTACTTTAACTGCTGTTCATTCTGCTACTTGTAATTTAGCTTCAAGTCAAAATCTTGTTATAAGGCAAGCTCCAGATGCATCACTTTTTGATGAAGATAACAACCCTCAATTTACCAACTGTGGTGGAGATAGTTTAGACTTAAATGTAGGAAATAACTCAACAACTCAAGCTACAAACACTAGCTATAATATAGATTGGGGTGATGGTTCAGCAAATTTTAGTTCACCTACTTTTGTATCCGAAAACCATCTCTATACAAACCAAGGAGCTATTTCTATAAGTTTAACAATAGCTGGTCAAAATGGTTGTATATACACTTCTAACTTTACAGGTTATATTGGTTCAAATCCTGCAGGAGGTATTGTTCCGCCTGGTAATACAACAGATTTATGCGCCCCAGCACTTATAAGTTTTCCTTTTTC
>CAKZQD010000048.1 GCA_937139485.1 uncultured Bacteroidota bacterium
CCTCCTTTATTGAAATTTGTTATTTAGTGATATATACGAACCCTTTTAAAGGAGCTTGTCCTTCAAACCCAGTTTTGATAATAAAGAAGTATGTTCCTTCATTTAGGTCTTCATTTGCTACAGAAACTCCAAAATCATTGGTTCCTCTCCAATCGTTTTGGTAATCTTTAGTTTCAAAGACTTTATTACCCCATCTATTAAGAACTGTAATTTCATGATTTGGATAGTATTCTAAACCTTCAATAATCCATACATCATTCATACCATCTCCATTTGCAGAAATACCTTCTGAAACATAAAGATTATAATCAGAATCTTCAGTTAAATCAGCAATACCATTCTCATTAGTATCAGTTATTTCAGCTAAAGTGTCATCAGATTCAGCACCATCTGTATACCCATCACCATCAGTATCTTCATCACCATCAAGTATACCATCATTATCCGAATCAGTATTTAATGGATTAGTATTATTAGCGATTTCATCTGAATCGTTTACACCGTCATTGTCATCATCAGTGTCAACATAATCAGGTATACCGTCTTCATCAAAATCTAAGAAACTCGTTGAATCTAGAGGATCTGTTCCATCAAACAATTCTTGTAAATCTGGCACACCATCTCCATCAGTATCTTGTAAATCATCAGAAGAATCTAAAATGTCCGTAGATGGTAAACCATTATTAGGGAACAATACTGTTTCTACATAATCAGGAGCACCTCCAGCATCTGTATCTATAAAATCAGAAGCATCAGTTGGATCTGTTTCTAATTCACCATTATTCGGTTGTAAGATAGTTTCAACATAATCCGGAACTAAATCTCCATCTGTATCTGAATAATCAGTTGGATCATTTGGATCTGTTCCTTCTGCTACTTCTACTACATCTGGTACACTATCTCCATCTGTATCTACATAATCTGTAGGATCATTAGGATCTGTTCCATCTAAAATTTCATCTGCATCAGAAACACCATCTCCATCAGAATCTTGATTGTCATCAGAAGTATTTAATGGGTCTGTTGCAGGTAAACCATAGTTAGGTAATAATACAGTTTCTATGTAATCTGGAACTCCTCCATTATCTGTATCTGTAAAATCATCCTCATCAAAAGCATCTGTTGCTGTACCACCAGTATTTGGTTGTAATGTTGTTTCTACATAGTCTGGTACTCCATCTCCATCTGTATCTGAATAATCAGTCGGATCATTTGGATTTGTTCCTTCTGCTACTTCTACTACATCAGGTACTCCGTCTCCATCTGTATCTAAATAATCTGTAGGATCATTTGGATCTGTTCCATCTGAAATCTCATCTGCATCTGATACGCCGTCTCCGTCTGTATCTTGATTATCATCTGTTGCTACTGATGGATCAGTCGCTGGTAAACCACTATTAGGGAACAATACTGTCTCTACATAATCTGGAACTCCTCCAGCATCTGTATCTGTGAAGTCATTTGCATCTGAAGGATCTGTTGCTACTCCACCATCATTTGGTTGTAATGTTGTCTCAACATAATCTGGTACATTATCTCCATCTGTGTCAGCATAATCTAATGCATCATTTGGATCAGTTCCGTTTGCTACTTCAACTACATCTGGAATTAAATCTCCATCAGTATCTAAGTAATCTGTTGCATCGTTTGGATCTGTTCCATCTATAGATTCTTGAGCATCAGATACTCCGTCACCATCTGTATCTTGTGTATCATCAGCAGCATTTAATGGATCTGTTGCGGTTAAACCACTATTTGGTAAATAAGTAGTTTCAACATAATCTGCTACTCCTCCATTATCTGTATCTATAAAGTCATTTGCATCAAATGCATCTGTTGTAGCTCCTCCATCATTTGGTTGTAATGTAGTTTCAACATAATTTGGAATATTATCTCCATCTGAATCGACAAAATCTAAAGCATCTGCTGGGTCTGTTCCATTTGCTACTTCAACAGCATCTGGTACTAAATCTCCATCTGTATCTAAGTAATCTGTTGGATCAGCAGAATCTGTTCCATCTATTAATTCTTGTCCATCAGATACACCGTCTCCATCAGAATCTTGATCGTCATCAGCAGCATTTAAAGGATCAGTAGCAGTTAAACCGCTATTTGGTAATAAAACAGTTTCAGCATAATCTGAAACACCACCAGCATCAGTATCTATAAAGTCATTAGCGTCAGCAGGATCTGTTCCATTTGCCACTTCAACTACATCTGGTACATTATCTCCATCTGTATCTAAGTAATCTGTTCCATCATTAGGATCTGTTCCATCTGCAAGTTCATTTTGAGTAGGTACTAAATCTCCATCAGGGTCTATATCTTGGAAGTCAGCAATTCCATCACTATTAGCATCAAATGAAGGCTCGATAACTCCATTAGCGTTTCCAATAGCTGGATTTGAATCGTTATCGTCTAAATAAGCTGGAATTCCGTCATTGTCTGAATCTAAATAAGGATTACCACCTGTTTCAGCAACATCATTAACTCCATCACTATCACTATCTGGATCAGTAAAGTCTGGTATATTATCTTCATCTGTGTCTAAAAAACTTAAAGGATCCATTGGGTCGCTTCCTTCAGCTATTTCAACATAAGTTGGAACACCATCTCCGTCTTCATCTTCATCAATATTAATAACAACAGTAACCGTATTACAATCTGAAGGTATTTCTATTGCACATACAGTATATGTAAATGAATCAATACTTAATGGCGTACTAGGGGCAGTATAAGAAATTGTTCCATTTGCGTTTACTACTGGAGTGATTCCACCAAAACTAGTTGTTACAGTAATTCCAGCAGTATCAAAAGTACTAGTAAAACTTGTATCATTTGCTAATACATCAACATCTACTTGAGCACTTGTAAAAGTAGACTCTGAATCATCAACAGCAACAGTAGATTTTATTTCTGTTAAAGGAATTACATAAGTATATACCTCACATTGACAATTAGTAGCACTAGGCGAAAATTCTACTACTAAACCTTGAGCTGTAGGACAAGCTGGATCTGTAGAAGTAAAACTTAATGTTTCAGAAACGGTTGCCATTGGAGCAATAGCTTGTGAAGTAGTACCAGAACCAATTGCTGGTCCTACTGGATTACCAATAAGATCTGCACAATAGACAGAATAAGTATATCCTGCTGGCATTGTAGTAGTAGCATCATCATTTGTAATGTCAAAATTTAATGAATATTGATTTGGACTTCCAAAAATTGCTGAAGCTGTTGCTGTAAATGTTTCAACAGTAACAATAGGTTTCTCTAAAAGGAATGTTGATGTTGCATTTCCAGTTTCTACTAAAATAGCTGGACAAACACCCCCTGCACAAGTTACACCACCAACTTCGGTAAAAGTAGATAATTCTACTTCTGATGTACTGCTACAGCCTTGTGTAGTAGATTGCACAATAATATAATAGTTTAATACTGTTCCAGAAGGAATTCCTGCTGGTATATCTATTAATACAGATTCTCTACCTGAAACAAGACTTGTTGAATTGAAAGTTGGACAGTTTCCTGCTGGACTAGATGTACAAGTAAGAATACCTGAATAAGTCATATCCGCAGGTAAAGTTACTCTTGCCTGTGCTGCAGGATCTGTAACTGCACCAGGTATAGTTGAGAACATTGCAGACTCAAGAAAAACAGTATCATAAGCTCCACAACCTTGAGAAGCTGTAACAACATCTATATTATTAAAGAATTCATAATTTACTGTTGCGCCATTTACCGTTAATGGTTCTGTAGCTGAGGCTACACCATTACCAACTGCAGGGTCGCCACAAGGCATATTAGCAAAAGCTCTAAATCTTAGAGAAGAGTTTGCTATAAAACTACACTCTGTTTGAGCAGTTAATGTAATTCGTACTTGTCTTCCATCTACACCCAAATTATTTGTAACACCAAATATACCTCCAATAGAAGCTATACTATCATGTTCCATTAAATTAATGATAGCAGTAGGACCAACAAAAGATACTGATACATTATGTATAACACCAGAATTGTTAGGATATTCAACTGCAACAGAATCATTGTTTGAAATACTAATTGCAGATGAACCACCTGGTATGTTGAAGGTAACAAATGGGTTTACTAAATTAGCAGCATCTGCAGAATTAAGAACCATTCCTATTGTAAAAGGGCTACACATAGTTACTGGAGTAACTGGGTTTATAAGTGTATCAAATTGAATTTCAGCGGGCTGAGGTTCTAAAAGTAATGTTTGTGTAGTTGTATAACAATTTGATGCATCAATAGCTGCATAATTTGATGGGTAGCCAGAACAGCCCCAACCAAAGTTAACATCAAAGTCGAAATCAGCACACGAGCTATACGATGCATTGATTCTAAACTGAAGCTGACTTAAACCAGACAAAGCACCTGCTTCTGCATAAGTATATCCAGCTTGGCTTACTGTATTCAATAATACTTCTGAACCAGAACTAATATCAAATACCTCAGTAATAGTAAGTCCTGAAGACTCTTCTATTCTTAACCATGTTTGTGCTGTATTACCAGTGCTTGTTTTATCTATTTGAACATCCCAAGTAGCTACTGGATCTGCACCAGAAAAAATAGGATCTGGAGACTGAATAGTAAAAGTAGGTTGATTAAATATATAATAATTAATATGATTTCGTGTAAAATCACGAGTAGTAACAGCTCCAGGATTATAAGGATACTGTTTAAGTGTAATTTCTGCTGCACCAAAACCAGGAGCATAATATTGAGGCGCTCCACATTTAAGGTCTAATCCAATAAGAACATGACGTTGATGTGTAGGGAAACTTGATTCATAGTTATCTGTAGGATCTGCTGTTACTGTAAGTCTTCTAGTTACAGGATCCCAAGAGGTAGTACAGCCACCAGCTGCTTCATTGACTTGACCAGTAAAATAAGCCGTACCTGGTAAATAGTCTGCATAAATAGGTAATGTAAACACTACTTGGTCTAACTGAACACCTGGCCTATACTCTCCCGGAAAGCTTATAGAACCTAAATGTCTATCATAAACTCCGTGTCTAATCCAAGGTGTACTTGTACATTCATTGAAGTTAGTTGGATTTAACCATTCTGTAAGATAATCTGCAGTAGGATTATGCATTGATGCTTGATCTCCATATTTATCACAAGAAAAAATATTACCCACTCCATCTAAAGAATAAAAACGTCCTATAAAATTAGTAAAGGTATAATCACTTTGAGAAGTAGATCCTGGAGGTAAATACATATTTAAATCTAACCAAATAGTATCTAAACCATTAGCTTCTCCATAATCATATGTAGGACTTACCAAACTTCTGTAAGAGCTTAAATCAAAATCGATAACCTTTAAACCAGCATCTACTCCTACTACAGGAGCTACTGTAATAGGTCCAGAAACTGTAGCAGAAGAAATATCGTTGATAGTTACTGTACCATCTACAAAATCTAAAGGCCAGCCACCACCATATTCAATTCTAAAATAAGCATTATCTATAGTTGTATCACCTGTCATTACTGCATAGGCTTTTATTTGCATGGTATCAGTAGCTAAATATTCTTTTACATGATGTATATTTTCATCTAAAGTTACTTTAGTAGTCATCGTATTATCTGTATAACCAGCAGAAGTTCTGTTGGCATCAAAACCTTTAGTTACAAAACCTTTACAGTCCGGAATAGCACAGTGTGTATTTATAGTAGGCAATACATCACATTCTAAGTCTAGTTTTATACAACCACCTGTACATTGCCAACGGGTAATGTAAGCTAAATTCAATTCTTGTGTAGTATAAATAGAACAATCTACTAATAATGGGAATTCAAAAGTTCTATTATAATTACCCGTACCATCGCCACCAGAAATTCTATATACCAAAGTGTCTGCTTCCATTACAAATACAGGGTTAAGACTAGCTGCTAAATTTGGTGTAGCTGCTGCAGCTGCATCTAATGTAACTCCAGCAGGTAGTGGTATTCTAACTTCATAAATTTCGGTACTTCCAGCTCCACATAAAAATAAGTCTCTATTAAAATGTGTACGAACAGAAACATTGAATGGTGTATTTGAAGAAACATCTGATGGAGCCAACTTAGTAGATAAAGCGCCACCATAATTTTTACCAAAATAAGAATAATTCAAATCAGCTGTAACACTTGGTCTATCAGTACCACATTGAGTTCTTGGTGCTACTTGAGTGTACATGTGTTCATAATAGATAAAAGCTCTTCCACCAGAAATACAACCACCACCTGAATTATAATAAGGATTTAGCATTACCTCATAAGAAAAAGTAAAAGACTCACCTGGTGCTAAATCGTCATAATAACCATCGTTATCTAAATCTTCAAGACCTACACCTGGCCCGTCTGGATCAAAATCTAATGTATTGTATACTGCAACCTGAGAGGTTGTATATGAACTACCAGCAGTAGGCAATATAGCAGACCAAACAGTATCAATAATAGACATACCATTTATTTTAAAATTTGTAGCTGGTTTTTGTGCAGAGTGCCTACGTAAAGGAGAATTAGTATGTGTAGTAGGAGCTACATTGTTCCCTCCGATACCTACATTTACTAAAACATCTGTAGCGGCAGCACCTGCATTTGTGTTGGTATTGGTAATAGTATAAGTAATTACATTAACATCACATAAATCAAAGGCATGAGAGTTACCCACACCTACTATAGATAAAGCGGGTAATTCTGAACCATAAACTAAAGAACCTGCTCTTGAATTTGCTGCTTGGCAAACTTCACCAGCATTACAACCCCAGTAAGCAAAGTGCCTAACTGGAATAGCTACACAACTTGTTACATCAAAAGATTCTTGAAATGTCATAGACTCTCCGTTATCGAAACAGTTGTCGAAATTACCAACATTGTTAAATGGTGCAACAGCAAAATCTACATCATAATACAAAGTATCTGAAGTGCTACTTGCATTTGGTGTTAAAGTAGCACCGTTATACTTTAATATATAATTATTTACAGCAGTAGTATCAACATAAACATAGTGTGTCATTGTTTGCGTACAACCACTTCCCCCCTGATTTACTGTAATATCTCTATCTACAACTTGCTCGCCTACGTTTTTTGTAGGGGCAGCTATACTCGCTATTACTAATGTAGCAAAGTCTAAATTATAAGAAGAAACAGAAAGATCTGCATCTGCTAAAGGAGATTGCCCTGTACCACCAGCTGTAAGTGTATAAGATGCTGTATAGGCATCTTTAAACACGCCACCACTAGTAGCAAATTGAACAGCATTACAACTAGCTGTTCTTACAATTCCAAAATTTAATATTTGAAACTGTGTCATTGTTCCTACATTAAAGACAGGAACTGTAGCTGTAGAAGCTGCATCTTCGGTAACAACACCACCTGTAACTGAACCAGAAACATACTCTATACCTGTGGGCAAGGTAAATGTTATCTGAATATTTGAAAGACCTTTCTTGGCAGTAACCCTTACATTTTCTGTAGAATTAGCTACATTACAAGGCACCAAACCACCAGAAGGTGTGAGGTCAATTTGAATATCTGCATTGGATGCCGCAAATGCATTGAAAGCAAATAGCGACATTAAAATGGTCAGAAATGATAACTTTTTAATAAATTTTAGATTCATAATTATTTATTTAATGTTTAATTTTTTATTGTTTTATTGATATAAATAGCCTTTACAAACTAATAATATAGTATATAAAGGCTTGATTTTGATTATTTTAGTTAAATAATTTTATTTTCATAAATTCTTTTTTGCTTAAAAAAAGCATAATAATATCTGCAAAGTTATGTTAAAAACAGTACATAAAAAAGCTTTTGGCTCTTTTTCTATCTATAATACGTGAGGAATTGTAGAAAGGTTGCACTAAGAAAAATTAATTTTAACAAATTGTTTTAATTGATTAAAATATAGCATAATAAATGCTTGTTTAATTTTAGATTGTAAGTTTTAAAGTTGATTGCTTTTAATATTAAAAGCAATACGGCAAAGTTCATCAATTTTTATGCCAAAAAAATTAAACTACTAATAAATTTATGCCTTTTTCGATTGTTTTATATAAGTGTTATTATATAAAGCTATATAAAGCCAACTCATAAGATTTTAAGCCAAAGCCAGAAACACTTCCTTGGCAAACCTCTGCTAATAAAGTGTTTTTTCGAAAAGCTTCTCTTGCAAAAATATTAGAGATATGTACTTCTATTACCTTAGTTTTTGAGGCAGAAATTGTATCTCTGATAGCAATAGATGTATGTGTATAGGCTCCTGCATTTAAAATCACAGCGTCAACTATATCGTCAACAGCTTGTAATTTGTCTATGATTTCGCCTTCTATATTAGATTGAAAAAAAGACAACTCAAATTGTGATTGAAACTTTTCTTGTAGCTCATTGAAAAAAGAAGAAAAAGATTTACTTCCATAGATATTTGGCTCTCTTTTACCTAGCAGGTTTAGGTTAGGTCCGTTTATGATGATGATTTTTTTCATAATTCTAAATAAAATATAGTAGCAATAAATTTAGGAAAGTATTACAAAGATAATCAATAAAATTTTGTCTATCGAAAATACTTTGGTAGTAAAGAAATATGATGAATAATTTAGAAAAAATAATTTTTACAATATTTTAACTACAAACATATAAATATTCCAACAGTAGTTTTACTAGATAAATATAGCGACAGTTTAAGTTACAATTTTTTAAAACAAAGTAAGAAATAAGAGATTTACGAAATTAGTATAAAGCTTAATGAGAAATGAAATTGTATTACTTTTATAGTAATTATGAATAAAAATGAGGCATTGATAAATGAATTTAACACTTTTTTAAAATTAGAAAAAGGACTTTCAGCAAATACTGAAGAGGCATATAGAAGAGATTTATTAAAATTTAATCAGTTTCTGAGATTAGAAGCTCATTCAAAATCATTTTGTTTGGTTTCATTAAAAGATTTGCAATCTTTTATGGTTTATGTATATGACCTAGGACTAAATGAAGCTTCGCAGGCTAGAATAATTTCTGCTATAAAAAGCTTCTATAAGTTTTTAATGATTGAAGAATTAATAGACGAAAACCCAACAAAATTGCTTGAATCTCCAAAATTGAAACGCAAAATACCCGACACATTGCACTATGACGAGATACAAAAAATACTAGAGAGCATTGATTTAAGTAAAGCGACGGGTACAAGAAACAGAACAATACTAGAGCTATTGTATAGTAGTGGCTTACGTGTAAGCGAACTCAC
>CAKZQD010000049.1 GCA_937139485.1 uncultured Bacteroidota bacterium
GTACCTAGTTCTACGGTAGATTCTCCAACTTTATGATCTTGTTTTATTTCTTCTGCTTTTCTTTTGTCTAAAACCAAAATTTTTAAATCATTTTTTTGGTTTATAAGTTGAAGTGCCAAAGTAAGACCAGCAAGCCCACCGCCAATAATTATTACATCTTGTTTTTCCATAATGCTAATTTTTTAAAGTCGTTAGGTTTTATTGAAATTAAGAATATAGTTTTTTTTTCTTGAAGAAATTATATTCGTCATTGCTATATAAATAATATTCTTAGATGAAAATTAGCTATGAAATTTTAACTATATAGAAATGACGAAAACTTAAATGTATAAATTACATTTTAAGCAAATCTTGTTAAGAAAATTAGTTAGTTAGGCTAGGTTCTTAGATTTTATAATGTTCCTCTTTTGGCTTGTTCTCTTTCTATAGATTCAAATAAAGCTTTAAAATTTCCTGCTCCAAATCCTTTTGCGCCCATTCTTTGTATTATTTCAAAAAATAGAGTAGGTCTATCTTCTAGAGGTTTTGTGAAAATTTGTAATAAATAACCTTCTTCATCGGCATCTATCATTATAGATAGTTCTTGAAGTTTTCCAATGTCTTCTTTCATCATATCTCTATGCTCTCCAAGTCTGTTTGGAATATCATCGTAATATGCTTGTGGTGGCGGCGGTAAAAATTCTATACCTCTGGCTTTTAATTGGCTTACAGTTTCTATAATATCATCTGTAGCTACTGCTATATGCTGTACGCCTGCGCCTTCATAAAAGTCTAAATATTCTTCTATTTGAGATTTTTTTGCGGCTTTGGCTGGTTCGTTTATTGGAAATTTTATTCTTCCATTTCCGTTACTCATTACTTTACTCATTAAAGCAGAGTATTCTGTATGAATTTGTTTATCATCGAAAGATAAGAAGTTTTCGAAGCCCATAACTTCTTCGTACCATTTTACCCAAACATCCATTTGGTTCCAACCTACATTACCAACCATATGATCTATATATTTTAAGCCAACTGGCGTAGGATTGTAGTCAGATTCCCATTTTTTGAAACCAGGCATAAATGTTCCTTTGTAGTTTTTACGCTCTACAAACATGTGTACTGTTTCTCCATAAGTGTAAATACCTGCTTTTACAATTTCTCCAAATTCGTCTTCTTCTACTGTAGGCTCTAAATATACTTTAGCACCTCTTTTTGTGGTTTCTTCAAATGCGCTTCTGGCATCGTCTACCCAAAGTGCTATTACTTTTACACCGTCGCCATGTTTTACAATATGATCGTTTATTTTAGATTTACTAGTAAGTGGCGTTGTTAATACTAATCTTATTTTATCTTGCACCAAAACATAACTAACAGAATCTTTAGAACCAGTTTCTAAACCTTTATATGCTAAAGATTGAAACCCAAATGCTGTTTTGTAAAAATGTGCTGCTTGTTTTGCATTTCCTACATAAAATTCTACATAATCTGTTCCTAATAATGGTAAGAAGTCTTGCGCTCCTTCAAATATTTTTTCTAATCCGTAATTTACTGATTTTACTTCTTTTTTACTCATTGGTTTGTGTTTTGAATTTAGATTAATATACTATTATCAATCGAATATTTTTTTTAATGATTCCAAGAAGAATAATAATCTTCTACATTTATTTTTATAGCTTCTTCTGTTAGTTGCATTGGTGCAAAAGGATCTATCATTACTGCTAGTTCTTCTGTTCCTTTTTTGCCTATACTTTTTTCTATGGTTCCAGGGTGTGGACCGTGTGTCAATCCTCCTGGATGAAGTGTTAGTTGTCCTTTTTCTATATTGTTTCTGCTCATAAAATCGCCATCTACGTAGTATAGTATTTCTTCAGAATCTATATTGGTGTGGTGATATGGTGCTGGAATAGCTTTTGGGTGGTAATCGTAAAGCCTTGGTACAAAAGAACATACTACAAATCCAGCAGATTCAAATGTTTGGTGTACTGGTGGCGGTTGGTGTATTCTGCCTGTAATGGGTTCAAAGTCATGAATTGAAAATGCGTAAGGATAATTATAACCATCCCAACCTACGGCATCAAAAGGATGATAGCCATAAGTGTATTCCCACATTGTGTTTTCTTTCTTCATTTTTACTAAAAAAGAACCTTTCTCATCGTGCGTTTCTAAATTTTGAGGAACTCTAATATCTCTTTCACAAAAAGGAGAAGATTCTAAATGCTGCCCAAAGTTGTTTCTATATCTTTTTGGTGTATAAATAGGATTGAATGACTCTATATATAGTAGTCTATTGTTTTCGTCTTCAAAATCTATTTGATAAACTGTTCCTCTTGGAATTATTAAATAATCGCCATAGGCAAATTCAATATTGCCATACATTGTTTTAAGCGTTCCACTTCCTTGATGAATAAATATCATTTCGTCTGCATCTGCATTTTTGAAAAAATAAGATTTATCAAATTCTTTGGGAGCGGCTAGCCCTATATGTAAATTATTATTTACAAAGAGTGTTTTTCTGCTTTCTAAATAGTCTTTTTCTGGCTTAATATCAAAGCCTTTGAAACTAACAGCTTTTAAATTTTTTGCTACGGCTATTTTAGGTGTAACATCATGAGACATTACTGGCTCTGTAACTACTGTGGGTGGGTGTAGATGATAAATAAGCGAAGACATTCCAGAAAAGCCAACTGTTCCAAAAAGTTCTTCTTGATATAAGCTTCCATCTTCTTTTCTGAAAGCAGTGTGTCTTTTTGGAGGAATTTTTCCTAAGCTATGATATCTAGGCATTCATTATTTTTTTTGGTTGTTACAAATATACAGAATCTAAGTTATTCTAAAAGATGTTTTAGGTCATATTCTATAAAAAAGTATTCCTATTTAGTATTTTTTGCTTCCTTTTTAATCTCTTTCATCATAGAATTTATGGCATCATTTGAATTGTAAATAACGGTATAATTTCCGTTACCTCTGTTTGCTAATGCTTTTAGCGATGTTAAATTTACTTCTTCGTCTTCTTTGCTAAATTGAAATACAGAAAGGCTATAATTGTCTAGCCTTAGTTGTTCTGTAAAGTTTAAAACACTAGAACTAACGCCAAAAATACCATCGCTGGCTATTATTATTTTATTGTTTCCGTTTAGAATAAAGTTATCGTTGCCAATTTTCTTGGCTTCTTTTAAGGCATTGTAAATATCTGAACCGCCACTCGATTTTACTTTTGATAATGTATCTATAATTTTATTTCTATCATTTTTTGAGCCACCAGAAACTAAAATATTGGTTTCGCCAGAATATGTAATTAATGAAATTTTGTCTTCTTGGCGCATAATGTTTAAAAAGTGACTTATTGTATTTTTAAGAATAGGAAGTTTTCCAGATTTTTTCATCGAAACAGAAACATCTAATAAAACGATTAAATTGTTTGGTAGTGCGCCTGTTAATGAATTATTATTTTTAGCTTCAAATTTTTCTTCTTCAATTATTGTAGTATTTGTGTTGGAGTTTACTTTTTCAATAGTTTCTTTTTGATTAATATTTGTAGCTGTATTTTCTTCAATTGTATTTTTTTGTACAGGTATTATTTTTTCTGCTACAATGGTATTTGGTTCTTCTACATAGTACATAAGTGGTGTATTGCTGTATGTAATTATGGTGTTAAAGCCTGAAGCGCAGCCTATTTTGCCTTCGGCTTCATTAAACTCAGATATTGCTTCTTGAAGAAGAATGTTTATTTCATCATTACTAAACTCGTTTTGAAGATAAACTTCTGCCCAAGCGGCTACATTAAAAGCTTTACTGTGTATGCCGTCTGTAATTTCTTTTAAGTCTTGAAGGCTAAGCGTAGTTTTGGTAACTAAAAAAAGCTCTCTTAAATTTAAATTTAGCGTTACGTCATTTAAAGCACCTTCTAGCATGATGTCGTATTCACGTACTAATTTTTCATTATTTTCTCTTAGTGCTAAAATCATGTTTTTTGCTTGAGAAACAATGTTTTTTAGTTTTTTAATTTGGGTTTGATTGTTTTCTGATTTATAATTTACAGCACAAGATCTCGAAAAGTCGTAAGCTATTTCTGCTAGTTCTAAAGATAAGCTATAAATTTGATTTGCTGTTTCAAAAGTATTGTCGGTATAGTTTTTTTCAGAATATTTATTGTATCTAAAATTTTCCAACTTTTCACATAGTAAATTAAATTCTAAAATTTTGATTTCTAAACGGTGTAAATGGTAGTTGTAGTTAAACATGTCTTTTTTAGATCGTTCGCTTTCATTTACTTTAATTTTATTACCAGAAAAACTTACATAACTATATGTAGGCATAAGTTTTTCTGTTCTATTAGGATTTTCAAACCAAATAATTAATTCATTTTGGAAATTGCTAATGGCTTTAATATTATAATTGAAGTGCCAAATTAAATTATTAGCATATTCTATTTTTGCATTTATTTCTTCCTGTTCGTTTGCAAATTTTTGACTAAATACTGTAGTAGAACTAATAAATGCTAAGAAGCAGATAAGTATAATTTTTTTTGTGCTTTTCATATATCGATAATCTATTTGTAAAAATACAATCATGTTTTAGTTTTTGGTTTAAAACTTCAAAGACTTTTCCTATTTATTTGAAATAGTACTAATTTTGCACCATAATTTAAAGAATGGAATATTTAAGACAAATTGTTACACTTTCACTCACGCTTTTTGCTGTAATAGATGTAATTGGTTCTATACCTATTTTAATAGATGTTAAGAAAAAACAAGGGCATATAAAGTCTGGAAAGGTTACTATTTTTTCCTTTTTATTGCTTACTTTTTTTCTAATTTTTGGAGAATCGTTGTTACATATCATTGGTTTAGATGTAGAGTCTTTTGCAATAGCAGGAGCTATAGTTATATTTTTACTGGGTTTAGAAATGATTTTAGGTATAGAAATTTTTAAAGAAGATCCAAATGTAAAATCTGCCTCTATTGTGCCTATTGCTTTTCCGCTTATTGCTGGCGCAGGTACTATAACTACAGTTATTTCTTTACAGGCAGAATTTGATAATATTCAGATTTTTATGGGTATTGTTTTTAATATGCTATTTGTATATGCTGTATTAAAATTAATTCCTTGGATAGAAGGAAAAGTTGGAGCTGCAACGATTAGTGTTTTAAGAAGAGTTTTTGGTGTTTTGTTAATTGCTATTGCAGTAAAAATATTTACGGCAAACATAAGTCAAATTTTTAGCTAATGGCATTTGGATTTCCGGCATACGTAAAAGATAGAAGAAATTTGGTTTTAAATACCGAAGATACCAAAGCTTTGGCATTGGAAATTGTAAAAGAACTAAAGTGGCAAGCTATAGACGAACATCCTTTTGCTATAGATTATAAAACGCCAAATTCTATAATGACAATGGGCGAACGAGTATATATAAATGTAACCGATAAAGAAATTATTATAAGAAGTGAATGTTTGTTTCCTACCAGATTTTTTGATTTTGGAAAAAATAAAGCGGTTATAAAATCTTTTTGGGATGCTTATGATGAGAAGTTGAAATAGAATTGTTTATTGTTTAGTTTTCAGTCTTCAGTCCTCAGTCTTCAGTCTCAGTCCTCAGTTTTCAGTCCTCAGTTTCAGTATTTAGTATTTTTGTGTTGTTTTAAGATTAGTTTTTTTTCTTTATTGTTCTAGTATAAAAAAAACAAAAAAAAATCCGAAGTCATATTACTTCGGATTTTTTTTTGTTTAAATGTTTTTAGTATTCTTCTTCATCGAAAAAGAAATCGTCTTTTGTGGGATAATCTGGCCAAATGTCTTCAATACTGTCGTACATTTCATCATTATCTTCAAGTTCTTGAAGGTTTTCAATAACTTCTACCGCACAACCAGAACGGATAGCGAAATCTATTAAATCATCTTTAGTAGCTGGCCAAGGTCCGTCTTCTAATTGTGTTGCTAGTTCTAATGTCCAAAACATATTTTATCTGTTTAAAATTAATAATAATTAAAAGGGCGGCAAAGATAGCGAAATATTTTTTAAAAAATAATGAAATTTTTTCTTTGGAATCTATTTATTTACCTGCCATTTCAGTTCTTTTACATTCAAAAACTTTGCCATTTTTCTTGCATAGGTAAATAAATAGTCGCTTAGTCTGTTTAAATAAATGATAAGTTCCTCATTTACAGGTTCTATTTCGTTTAGTGCAACACAAATTCTTTCTGCACGCCTACATACACAGCGGGCAATATGACAGTGAGAAATACTCGAATGGCCACCTGGTAAAATAAAATATTGTAGTGGTTCTAAAATTTTATTTATCTCATCTATCTCATTTTCTAATGCTTCGTAATCTGTTTTAAGCACATCGGGAATCATTTTAGATTTTTCTTTTTCTGGGTCAGAAGCCAAGTTAGAACCAACATTAAATAATACATTTTGAATGTTTAGCAAGAAAATTTTATCTGCTTCGTTTTCCGTTAAATCTCTTATTAAACCAATGTATGAATTTAATTCGTCTACAGTTCCATAAGCATCAATTCTTATGTGTGCTTTAGAAAGTCGTTTTCCTCCATATAAAGAAGTACTTCCTTTGTCGCCAGTTTTTGTATAAATTTTCATTTTGGTTCTTTTTTAGTTCTTTGTTTAGTTTATGTCTAGACGAAAAGTTCATAGTTCTTGTTTTTTAGTATTCAAGAAATGTTATTCGTTGTCTTGAATTTGAAATTATTCCTTTTTGTTTAATTCGTCTCTTTCTACCAAACCATCTCTTAGTCTTATTACTCTGTGTGCATATTCTGCAATATCTTCTTCGTGTGTAACCAAAATTACGGTGTTTCCTTTTTTTTGAATGTTATCAAAAATTTGCATGATTTCGTAAGAAGTTTTAGTGTCTAAATTACCAGTAGGTTCGTCTGCCAATATTATAGATGGGTTATTTACCAATGCTCTAGCAATGGCTACACGCTGCCTTTGACCGCCAGAAAGCTCGTTTGGTTTATGATGCATTCTATCTTCAAGACCAACAATTTTTAAAACCTCTTCGCCTTTTTCAATTCTTTCTTTTTTGCTTTTTCCTGCATAAATTAGTGGCAATACTACGTTTTCTAAAGAAGAAAGCCTTGGTAATAAATTAAAAGTTTGAAATACAAATCCAATTTCTACATTTCTTATATGTGCCAATTCATCATCTACTAATGTGCTTACATTTTGTCCGTTTAGTATATAAGTTCCAGAACTAGGTACATCTAAGCAGCCAAGCATATTCATTAAAGTAGATTTTCCAGAGCCTGAAGGTCCCATAAGTGCAACGTATTCATTTTGAGCTATATCAATATCAACACCTGCCAGAGCTTCAATAGTCTGAGAACCAAGCTGGTATATTTTTTTTAGATTTTGTATTGCTATGATTTTTTTCAAATCAGTTTACTTTTGTAGAACTTAAAGATTTCGTGTTTTAGAAAGAAAAATCTCTATTTTATTTTAATTATTTTTTTAAAACTTTTGGCACTTTAAAATAGTCAGAATCTTTATCAGGGGCATTTTTAAGTGCTTCTACTTTGTCAACCATGTTTTCAACTACATCTTTTCTAAGAATATTTTTGTTTTCGGTTAAATAAATTAGTGGTTCAACGCCATCGGTATTTATTTCTTGAAGCTTGTCTACCAAATCTATTATTTTTCCAAAGTTTGCTTTTAACTTGGTTTTTTCTTCTGCAGCAATTTCTAATTTTGAAAGTTTTGCTAGTTTTTCTACTAGTTTATCGTCAATTTCCATATTTGGTATTATTTGTCTTAAAAATCAGTATCAAAGGTAAGTTTTTCTCTTAGAAAATTTGCTATGTATTTTATTTATTAACATTTAGTAAATATGTGAATGCTTTAACCTAATAAATAGACAGTAATTCTATAATTTTACATTCTTTAAAAAGCTAAGTAAGTCAATAATTATTATGAAAAAAACTGTTTTAAGCGGAATGAGAGCCACAGGTAAATTGCATTTAGGCAATTATTTTGGTGCTGCCATTAATTATGTAAAAATGCAAGAAGAAGATTTAAATTGTTTCTACTTTATTGCAGATTGGCATTCGCTTACTACGCAGCACGACTCAGCTTTACTCAGAAAAAGTGTAAAAGAAGTTTTGGTAAATTATTTAGCATGTGGTTTAGATCCAGAAAAATCTTCTATATATGTACAAAGTGACGTTAAAGAAATTTCTGAACTTTATTTGTACTTAAATATGTTTGCACATAAAGGAGAACTGGAAAAAACGGCTTCTTTTAAAGAAAAATCTAGAACAAAAGGACAAACCATAAATGCTGGTTTGCTTACATACCCAGTTTTAATGGCTGCCGATATTTTAATACATAGAGCAAATTTGGTTCCTGTAGGAAAAGATCAAGAACAGCATTTAGAAATGACGAGAACCTTTGCAAATAGGTTTAATCATGTATATAAAACAGATTTTTTACCAGAACCACAAGCATATAATTTTGGAAACGAACTGGTAAAAATAATGTCGCTAGATGGTGTAGGTAAAATGAGTAAATCTGACGAAAATGAGCGAAATGCAATTTTTTTGGATGACGAACCAGAAGACATTCGAAAAAAAATAAAAAAAGCAAAAACTGGTAATACGCCAGAAACACCTAATGAAGAAAAATCTCCAGCAGTAGAAGGTTTATTTTCTTTAATGAAGTTGGTTTCTAAAGAAGAAACCTACAGTTTTTTCAATCAAGAATTTAATGCTTGTTCTATTAGATATGGCGATTTTAAAGGACAACTGGCAGAAGATATTGTAAAATATTTTGAACCAATAAGAGAAAAAATAAAGCAATATTCGGCAGACGATAAATATTTGCTAAAAGTAAGCCAAGATGGTGCAGAAAAAGCAAGAATAAACGCACAAGCAAGCTTGAAGGGAATGCGTGAAATAATAGGAATAAACTATTTTAAATAGAAGAATAAAAAAGTATAATGGCAGCTAAAAAGAAAATAAATCATATAGCAATAGCAGGAAATATTGGTGCAGGTAAAACAACACTTACCAATTTACTGGCTAAAAATTTTAATTGGGATCCACAGTTTGAAGACGTAGAAAACAATCCATATTTAAACGATTTTTACGATGATATGCCAAGATGGTCTTTCAATTTGCAAATCTTTTTTTTAAATAGTAGATTTAAGCAAGTAATAGAAATGCAGAAAACAAAAAAGCCAATCATTCAAGATAGAACTATCTATGAAGATGCTGAAATATTTGCACCAAATTTGCACGATATGGGGCTTATGGCTTCAAGAGATTTTGATAACTATAAAAGCCTATATAGTTCTATTATTTCACAAATAAAACCACCAGATTTATTGATATATATGAAAGCCTCTATACCTACATTGGTAGATAATATTCAAAAAAGAGGGCGTGATTATGAAGATAGCATCCGTTTAGATTATCTTAAAAAATTGAATCAATATTATGATAATTGGATAGCAAAGTACAATATGGGAAATTTATTAGTAATTGATTGCGATAAATTAAATTTTGTAGACAATAAAGAAGATTTAGCAGAAATATATAACAAAGTTCAAGCAGAATTGAATGGTCTTTTCTAAATGAAAACACTATATGTAGTAAGGCACGCCAAATCTGACTGGGCAAATGCAGATATTCTAAACGATATTGATAGACCACTGAATAAAAGAGGTGTACAAAATGCTTATGAGATGGCTGCCAGATTGAAAGCAAAATCTATTTTGCCAGATTTCTTAATCTCAAGCAATGGAATACGTGCTTTGCATACAGCAGTAATTTTTGCTCACCAAATAGGTTTTGATACTCAAAAAATAGTAATCAAACCATCTTTATATCATGCTCCTGTAGAAAATATTGTTTCTGAAATAAAAAATATAGATTCTGGTATCAACAAATTAATGATTTTTAGTCATAATCCAGGTCTTTCAGATTTTGTATCTTTTTTAAATAAAAAAGCATATTTAACTTTAGCTACATGTGCTATTTTTACAGTAGCTTTAGATATTAAATCTTGGGAAGATTTTAGTTTTGAAAATGCTAAAGTTTTAGACTATGATTTCCCTAAAAACCTAAAATAAAATTCCAATTCTTTTTATTTTTAATTAATAAAAAGGTGTTTTTATTTTTTTCTTACCAAAATAATTCCTTTCAATAAAAATATTTCAAATCGATGCTTTTTTAAAAAGTATTTTGTGATTTTGTCAACTTTTTAATAAATTGTTTGATACTTGTTATTAAATATAGATAGTGTTAAGTTTAAAATAAGCAATTTTAAACTTAAAGCTAAATGCTATATGAAAGTAGAAAAATTACCAATATTAGACCTAAATATTCTTTCTGATTTAATGCAAGATTACTTGCAAGAAAAATCTAAAGTGAAAGATTTATTTGACTACACAAAAGATATTTCTTCATTTAAAAAAATAATAGAAGATAGGTCTAAAATTAATATAAATAGATCTTTACTTGTTGATGAATTAACTAAGCAATATTCCGATTTGCCAGATACTGATTTTGTCTTAAATCAAATAGAAAGTTTGTCTTCTGAAAATACTTTTACCGTAACAACTGCTCATCAATTATGCCTGTTTACTGGACCATTATATTTTATCTATAAAGCTGTAAGTGTTATAAAACTTTCTCAATTATTAAGTAAAGAATATAAAGAATATAATTTTATTCCTGTTTTTTGGTTGGGTTCAGAAGATCACGATTTTGAAGAAGTTAATCATTTTAATATTTATAATAAAAAGATAGAATGGAGTAGTGAGCAAAGCGGACCTGTTGGAATGATGAAAAATACAAATATTAATAATGTTATTAATGAGCTAGCGAAAATCCTTTATGGAAATAAAGATACTGAATTTATAAAATATTTAAAAAGTATTTTTTTAGAATCGGAAAATTATGTTAAATCTTTTATTTCATTTTTACATTATTTATTTGGTGCTCATGGATTGGTAGTTCTTGAGCAAAATAATAAGCTTTACAAAAGTGCATTTTCTGAAATTTTACAAGACGAAATATTTAGTAATTTAATAGAAAAAAGTATCGAAAAAAATAATAATTACATTGAGCGTAATTATGAATTGCAAGCACATTCAAGAAGTATAAATATATTTTATATGAAAGCAGGTTTAAGGGAAAGAATTGTAAAAGTGGGAGAGGAGTATTTAGTAAATAATACTGAAATTAAGTTTAGTGAAAAAGAGCTTCTTACGGAGTTAAAAAAGTATCCCGAGAGGTTTAGTCCAAATGTAGTTTTAAGACCCTTATATCAAGAATTTATTTTGCCAAATTTGGCATACATTGGCGGAGCAGGAGAGTTGGCGTATTGGTTGCAGTTAAGAAACTCATTCCATTCTCAAGGAAGAAAAATGCCAATGTTACTACTACGTGATATGGCACTAATAATAGATAAGAAAACTGGTGATAATATCAAGAAAATACAACTTGACAAAAAAAGTCTATTTCAAAATACGGACTTATTAATCAGAAAGTTAGTTATAGAATGTTCAAGTAAAGATTTAGATTTAGAAAATGAAATTCATGCATTAAATAAAATCTTTAATACTATTGATAAAAAGGCAGTTGAAATTGATAATTCTTTAGAAAAACACTTACTTGCTCAAAAAAAGAAGGCATATAATATGCTTAAAGTTATAGAGCAAAAAATGCTAAGAGCAGAAAAGAAAAATCAAGATATTTTAGTACAAAGAATTACGGCTATAAAGAGTCATCTTTTCCCAAAAAATAAACTTCAAGAAAGGCACGATAATTTTTTACCATATTATAAAAAATATGGTACTGATTTTATTGATATGTTAATAGAAAATTTTAATCCAATTTCTAATGAAATGAAATTTATTTTTGAAGATGAATAGGTGTATTTATTTTAGTAATTTTTTAGTAAAATTTTTTACCTGTTTATAAATTGTTTATTAAACTAATTAAATTAAAGTTTATTTATTTGGCTCGACTTACAATTTATTTTGTAAATTATTTTTTGATTTACTTTTTATTTTATTTAAGTATATGATTTTTAAAGTAGTAAATGTACTGCTGTTTTGTTTTGTTGTTTGAATTATTCAGCTTTGCTTTTTTTAATAAATATTATTTATGTGTTAGTGTGTTTTTTAAATTTTGATATTGTGTTGTTGTTAAGTTTTTCTTGTGTTGTTCTTATGTTTTAGGGTTTTTATAATGATTGAATTTTTGACTTTATTAGTTTATGTTTTATATTATGTATTATTTAATAAAGTTTAAGTTTACTAAATATAGTTTTAATTGCTTTCGAATGTTTGTATAATTTGTAATAATAAAAAATATGAAATTTAGTTGTAAAGTTGAGATAAATGCCTCAATAAATAAAATTGTAACCGAGCTTACCAAGGTGCAAAACATGAAGAAATGGATGAAAGGATTTCAGTATTATAAATTACTAAAAGGAGATTTTTTTGAAGAGGAATCTGAAGCAATAATTATGTTACATATTGCGGGTAAAAAAATTGAAATGAAAGAAATTATTTTAGAAAATAACTTGCCAAATTCTTTTAAATCTAAGTATGAAACGGATGGCGTAATTAACTATGTAATTAATGAATTTGAATATTTAGAAGAAGAAAAAACCTGTTGGATACAGCACCAAGAATTTAGGTTTAATAGTTTAGCTGTGAAAATGTTTTCTACTTTAGTGGTATCTATTTTTAAAACTTTTGGTAAATCAATACTAACAGATTTCAAGAATTTTGTTGAAAGTGAGAATTGAAAATTTTTATAATGTTTTATCGTTTTTTGTCGTATATTTATGTTGGCATTTTTTTATTTGCTTGTGTTTTTTTTTATGAAATAAGTTGTAATTATGAAATATAAAATATTATTATCGTTGTTGTTTTTTTCTTATGTAAGTTGTTTTTCTCAGGTTGATAGTGTTTTTTTATATATGCAAGATAGTACAAAACAGTATTGGTTTTATCAGCAAGATGTTTTTGCTTTTCATTTAATTAATGACGAATCTTTCATTGCAAATGATACCATAATAGATAATGTAGAGTATTACTTGCAGGATAAAATTAATGTAGTTAAATTTAAGAATACATCTACAATTTCTCAGAGAAATTTATTCAAACAGAATATAAGCAATCAAATTAATTTTGATTATGAATGCTTTACTGTTTCCACTAGTAAAGACAATATAAATGATTACACAAAAAATCAATTCAATGTAACTTATCCTTTTTTGATAGTACGTTTTTATGAAGATTTAGTTGATTCATTAATTATAGATACTTTCGCCATAAGAAATGACTTAACATTAGTTGATGGGCCGAGCAGTAGTATGCCAAATCAGTATACTTGGTCTTTCTTTTTTTTAATGGATTCTGTACAATCGGATACAAACTTTATAAAATGTCAAAGAATATTTGAAAACGAAGAAATTGTAAAATTTATTGAGCCAAATATGTCTTTATTTTTTGCACCACCGGAGCTGCCAGACGAATTTGATTTTACAACAGATATAGGAAATATTACTATTGATGAAGTATTTTTGTATCCTAACCCAACAAAGGGCGATTTTACAATAGTTAATAATTCTTTAGAGAATACACATTTTAGTATAATAAATACTAGTGGGCAAACGGTATATCAGAGTAAATTATTCACTAAAGAAACGAAGCTAAACTTTAATGATTTATCAATTCCAAATGGTATTTATATAATAAATATAGAAGGCAAATCGCCGTTATGTAAAAAAGTAATTTTTTATTAGTTGAACACTGCTTTTTAGGATTTTATACTTGAATTGATTTCAAATTGTATATTTACATAAGTGACAACTTTATAGATCCTTGGGAAATTAGTTGTGAATTGATTTCAAATTGTATATTTACATAAGC
>CAKZQD010000050.1 GCA_937139485.1 uncultured Bacteroidota bacterium
ACAGGAGAATTATCATACACACCTAATAATAATTATTTAGGAACAGATAGTTTCAGTTATATGATTTGTGATACGGGTAATCCATTACCAGTATTATGTGACACAGCAGCAGTTTATATTGAAGTTATAGGTTTAATTATTGAAGGAGTTATCTCAACTTCAGTTTCAAACCCTTTACAAAACTCTAAGATGTATTTAATAGATTATATAGCAATTTCAGATTCTGTTTTTGTTGTAGATTCAACATTTACAAATTCTACTGGTTTTTATCAGTTTACCAATGTTTTTCAAAATGCTTATGTAAAAGCCATTCCAGATTTTTCAATTTATCCAAACGAAATTCTTACTTATTATACAAGTTCATCTGTATTTCAAACAGCAAATGCAATTAGTTTAACTGGTGGTATTACAAATGCTAATTACACTACAATAGCAGGTGTAAATCCTGGAGGAAGTGGTTTTATTTCTGGAATAGTAGGAAATGGAGCAGGAAAAAATTCAGAAGTTGGAAACCCAATTTCTGGTTTGAGTTTAGTTTTAATGAATGAAAATATGGAAGCGGTAAGTCAAACCTTAACTGATATGCAAGGCAAATTTTCATTTGATAATTTAGAAAAAGCAAATTTTTCTATTTGGGTAGATAAATCTGGAATCAATAATAATATTGCTCCATTAATTTCTTTAAGTACAGAAAATTCAAAAGAAGATTTACAATTTATACTTCACGAAAATTATTTAGAATATAAAAATACAGTTACAATTAAAAAAATATCTGACTCTGATTTCAATATCTTTCCGAATCCAACAAATGGCCAAGTTTTTATCCAATCTGATAATGTAGAATTTTCTTTTGAGTTGTATAATATTTTAGGTGAAAAGCTTATAGCAGAAAACAATTTAAAAAGAAATACTGTTTTAGATTTAACTAAAAATCAACTAACTAAAGGAACTTATATTTTAAAGGTTTCAAACAAAAAAGGAAATTATTATTCTAAGTTGGTTTATAGGCAACTAAGTTCAATGGGGTTGTCATCAAGACTATAGGAGGGGTCCTCCTTGAATAGCACTACATTTTTTAATGTTCATTACAAAATTGAATTACTAAAATTCTGTAGATTTGGTTTTCTAATGGATAATGTTTAACAATAATGGGTGGTTTCTATCTACGTTCTAAATGACAAAACAGACAAAAAAAAGTAAAAATGTAATATGAATGGCGTTAGTGTATTTTAGGGCTTACAGTTTCTCTTACAAATAAAATATAAAGCATTGTTTATTAATAAATTAAGTGTTTTTATGATGATAACAAAGCACTGCAAAGTGCCTATATTCGTAATTTAGATGTATAAACTTTGTACTTTATGATAAACTATAGCTCAGCCGCACAATTGACATTTTCAGGAATCAGTAGTCCTTTTTCAAATAGCTTAGACCCTGACAATAAGTGGATTAAGCTAGATGCGATAATAGCTTGGGACGCTCTAGCAGCAGTTTACTCTAAACAATTAAATACCATAGTGGTGGAATGAATAGAGTGGAACGTATAAGTTGGGACAATTTTAATGAGTCAACAGATATGGTTTTACAACTAGAAATGTACAAGAAAAATTATGGTAATTTAACGAAAAAGGAACAAAACCAAAGAAATCTAATAGAAGGAAAGTTTGAACAAGCAAAAAATAAATATGGTCTAAAAAAAATAGAACGAAAACACAAGCAACATCAAAAAGCTGGATTGCAGCTATTTTGCTAGTTATGAATATTGTAAGTTTATTTAAAATAGCGGACAAGTCTGCTAATTTTTTTATGCTTTATAGCAAAATATCTAATTAAAACATATCGCATAGTAATATATAGCTATGTGTGTTTCCAAAAAACTATTTCTGAGATGAAAAACAATATTTTTACTCTAAAAAATCAAAATATTTTTTCTAATCTTAAATTTTATGTTTAGAAAATCTGCAAGCCTTAATAAACCTGAGCTTTAAAAATTAAAACAATTTGTTTTTCTTTGGGAAGGTAATTTATTATTCCAAAGTCCGGTATGAACTATTGAAACTTCAAAACCACCGTTTCCTTTACTAGCTTGTGAAAGTTGTGATAAGTTAACATCAAAATTCATTAACAATCTCGTTTTATGATATTCTACACCAAGCATAGGAGAAAGTGCATCGTTCCATCTATAAAATAAACCTGTAATTAGCTTTGTAGATTTTAGTTGCTTATTTTTTTGCAACTGAATACCGAGATTAGCACCAAATAATGTTTCATAAGCTTGTTTCTGAAAAGTAAAATAAGCACTTGTCATTAAATCTAAACGATCTGAAAGTCTTGTTTCAGAAACTAAGTGAACTAAGTATCTAAGACCAATATTATTACTTTGTTCGTAAAATGTTTCTTTGGGTCTATTGAAATGTAAAATAGTTAAGCCATAGGTAAGTTTCAAATCTTTTCCAATGGTATTTCTTGCTTGAATACCTGCTCCTAAATCAAAATAAGAATAAGTTTCTGTAGCTAAATTTTCAAAATTCGGTAATTCTTTTACAAAACCTACTCTATCTTGCCATTGATTATTAAAATATAATTCCTTAAAATTTATAGCTCTATGTACATAAGCTGCTGTAAATCCAAGAGAAATAAAGTGTTTATGATAACGGTCTAAACCTTTGTGATATGCAATAGCTAAATTTACTTTATTAACACTTAAATTTCCATCTCCAGATTGGTCGTTTACAAAACTTACACCCATTCCTGCCCAGTCTATTTTATTAATTTTTTTATCCAAAAAAGTAAAATCAGCGTATGCAGAAGATGTATTATAGTTTGTATAACTTCCTTTTTTTGCCCAAGGATACTGTTCCTTATGATTAGCTCCTAATCTATAATTTCCATTAAAAAAACCTGTATTTGCAGGATTATAAGAAATTGGATTTGCAAAAAATTGAGAAAAATGAATGTCCTGCGCTTTTGTAAATAAAAACAAAAGTGTAAATAAAAATAGTAGCTTATATCTCAAAAATTTGAACATAGTTTTATCTCAATAATGTTATATTTCCTTTTTGTGTAGTAGTTTTTCCATTAATAAAAACTACTTCAAGTAAATATGTATAAACTTCTAATTCTTGACTTACATTATTATAATTTCCATCCCAACCAATTTCTTGATTATTGGATTCAAAAATCAACTCACCCCAACGATTATATATTTTAAACAACAAGGTTTCAATTCCTACTCCTTCTACATATAAAACATCATTGATGCCATCACCGTTTGGAGAAAAAGAATTTGGCACACCAACTAATTCTATAAAATCTATGTATATATTTTTACAAATAGTATCTCCACAGAATTCATTCCATACTGTTAAACAAGGTTTTATATCATAAAGGATTTTATAATTATGCAAAGGATTTTCTTCTACAAAATCTGTTTCTCCATCACCGAATTCCCATAAAAAATTAGTAAAGCTAGAACTTAAATTTGTAAACAATACATCGTCTGGATAAATATAACCAGCAGAATCTGTTTCAAAATTTGCTTGAGCAAAATCTAATATTTCTATAGTTTGAGATAAAATATCTGAAATATTGCAAGTTGAAGAATCTATTGAAGTAAGTGAAATATTGTAATTTCCACTTTCAGTATAAGCAAAAATAGGTTCATATTCTGCAGAGGTATTTCCATCGCCAAAATTCCAGATAAACTCATTTGCTAAAATTGAATTATTTTCTAATGTAATTTCTTGATTCTCACAATTGTTTTCTGCTGTGAAACTTGCAGAAACATTTGGTAGTAATTCAAAATTTCTAATTATTGTATCTCTATTATTACAAAGCGTATCATTAATAGCTATTAGTAATATTTCGTGATTTCCTATTGTTGTAAAATCAATAATACCTGGTTCTTCTATAAATTGAATATTTCCACCATCAAAATACCATTCAAAATTGGCTCCGTTTGTACTTTGATTATCTAATTGAATACTCAATAAAGAATCGCAGGAGTTTAAAATACTGAAATTAAAATCTGCGATAACACGTGTATCTTCTGTGATAACATTTGCATAAGCAGTATCTAAAACATTACAACTTAAAGTATCTTGCACAAATAAACTAATCGTAAAAGTATTTACTGTTGTGTAAGTGTGGGTTCCATTTACAGAAAAAGAATTGTTTCCATCTCCTAGTTGCCAAAAATAGTTTTGAGCAAGCGTATTTGTGTTATAATTTATTGTAAAAGGAATACAAGCAAAAGTATCTGAAAGATTAATTTCTGCAACTACTGGTTCGAAATGAATGGGATAAAATACGGTATCATAAGGATTGCAAATAATTGTTGAATCATATAAAATATAGCTAATAATATAATCTCCAAAAGTGCTATAAGTATGTGAAACAGATTGTTCTGTAGAAGTAAAGCCATCTCCAAAATCCCAAAAATGTGAACTATTTAAATTATTGCTTACACCACTAATTTGTAATGAATCACAAGTGAATAAGTTTTCATTAAAATTTACATCAGCAACAGCTGTATCATTAGTTACTAAAATTGGATATTTTATAGAATCTGAAACATTACAAGTATTGCTATCTATTGCATAAAAAGTTGCGGTATATGAGCCTAAGTTAGTATATGTGTATGCTACGCCTAAAAATTCTCCAGAATTTCCATCGCCATAATGCCAAGAAAAACTATCAACTGGATAATCAACAAATGCATTGAAAAATACATTTAAAGGTAAACAACCAGCAGAATCTGAAATAGATGAGGTAAAATTAAACTTTGGTAAAATTTCTAAACTAAAAATTGCCGTGTCCAAAGTTTTACAAATTAAATTTGTGTCTTCTACAATATAATTTCCGTTATAAATACCATCTAAAAAAGTAACTTCAGTTGTTGAATCTGTTGAAGTAATTCCATTATCAAAATCCCAAAAATGATTGCTTGCATTTGCGTTTAAAGAACTAAATCGCATTATCAAACTATCACATTCGTAAAAAATTGTGTCTATTTGAATTGCCGCAACTACTCTATCATCAATAGTATTTATTGTTGCAAAAGCAGTATCTGAAAGATTACAAGTATTTGTATCTGAGGCTATTAAACTTACATTATAAGTTCCTATGTTATTATAAATATTATTCGGATTGGTTAAATTTGAAACATTTCCATCGCCAAAATTCCAAAACAAACTATCTACTAATATATTGGTTTGGTTTGTGAAATTTACGTTTAAAGAAATGCAACCAAAACTATCTGAAACGGAAATATTAGCTTTAATTTCTGGTAAAATTCCTAAAGCGTTATTATAAACCTCTGTTTTATTAAGTTCTAAGTTTACTAAATCTAAATTTTCATTAACGCGCGGCCCTGTCGAGTTATGGCTGGCAATTAACGGGTGATTTAATAAGGGCAGGGTGCTCGCTGCCAATGAAGGTTGTGGTGCGCTAGCACCACCTTCTTTGGCCTGCCCCCTAGCGGCCAACAAGGGTTGTGTTAGCTCAGGTTTTTTTGAGTCTGCAACGCTCTCACTAGGGCGCACGCTGGTCGTTAATAAAGGCTGAGTTGGTAGAGGCGTTTTTGCACTTCCACCAATCTCCCGTGGTAGCCCCGTGATAAGTGACTTAGCAGGTTGCTGCTGTACAGCTTCAGCATTTTTGGCGCTCAGCTGATCCACCAGTTTAATCAATTGTTGAAGCTGTCCTTTAATATCTTGGTTGATTAACTGTCTTAGCGGTGCCTCTTTAATGACGCCACTATTGTTGCCGGCAAGCTTAATCAGCTCTGCGATTTTTGACTCTAAAAAAGTGCCATTATTGTTAATGGCTTTTTTAACGCCACTGGGTTTTTGAAGCGATTCAGGGTCGGGGAATGCACTTAGCAGCCGGCTAATCGCCTGTGCTAAAGGTTTTGGCAGTGCTTCGCCAGAGGGGGTTGCGGAGCTACTTAATAGCTGTAACAGAGGTAGTAACTTAACGGTAGCTTGCTTGATCGGCAGGGCTTGTCGCAACAAATCATCAACGGCGGCCTGCTCTTTAATAGAGGGGTTAGTGCTAGCGGGTGAAGATAATTGTGGCGGTTTTATATTTATAATTTGAACGGTTTGTTCGCGGCCTACTTGAATGGTCAATTGACTGCCTTTGGCAACGGCCTTGTCAGCGACAACGTCTAATGCTTGCAAGTTGTTGCCTGCTGACGGTTGCAGCTTAATAAGAAACTGCTGTCCACTTTGACCTTTGGTCAATGGACTGCTCGACAGCACAATTGCTTCAATCACTTTTGGGCTTGCTAAATTAAGCCGGCTAATGCTCGAGTTCGACAGCTGCAATTGCGGCAAGGTTGGTAAAGTGGTGTTAATTGTGGGCTTCATACGCTTAGCCGTGCCAACTGAATGGATTTGTCTATATAATGCCGACTACTGTAATAACAACGCTTTGATTAGTATAGCCACTGTTTGTAGTAAACTGACCCCGACTATTAATAGCTATAAGG
>CAKZQD010000051.1 GCA_937139485.1 uncultured Bacteroidota bacterium
AGCAATAATTGTATCATTTGAGGTGAAGTGTTCATCATTGTCTAAGTGGAATGAAAAAACGTCTTGTTGGTAGTATAAAAATTGTTTAGAACTATCAGAGTTATATAAAAATATACTGTCAATTTGAGCATAGTTTTTAACTGATATAAAAAAAAGACTAAATATTAATAACTTAAATTTCATAATTATTCATTTTACGATTCTTTAACAATAACGTTCTTATAAACTGCGTTTCAATGCATTTTTTATTGCGTCAAACAAAGTTATATTTTTTTATAACATAAAACAAAATTATTTTTCAACAATAATATAGTTTTTTAGCTTCTGAATTTGGTTTTAAATTTCCTGCATTTGCCTCTTCAATTCCTTTTTCAATGGAAGCTTTTTCTGCTGCTGAGATTTTATCCCACCAATCTTGTTTTTGTTCTTTTCGTAATGACAAGATTTTTTCAATAACAGAAACATCTTCCAATGATGTTAACCATTGTATTAATTCTATTTTTTTATTTTGAATTTCTAAACTCATATAATAAAGGTACAATAAATTATTTAATCCCAAACAAATCTCCCTTATCAACCAAATGAAAAGTTTGAATACCAAGTTTGGCTGCTGCTTCAATATTATCCAATCTATCATCTATAAATAATGTTTCTGCTGCTAAAAGACCTTCTTTTTCTAATACTTTTAAATAAATTTCAGCATTTGGCTTTCTAAAACCCAAATCGTGAGAATAATATACTTTATCAAAAAATGGATTGAGGTTTTCTATATTATATTTTTCTTTTAAAGCTATGTTTAAATAGTCTATATGTATTGGGTTAGTATTGCTCAATATAAAAGTTTTGTATTTTGGTCTTAAATCGTTTACAAACTCTAGCCGCTTCCAAGGCGTTTCGCCAATCATTATATTCCAAGCGTCTTTAACTTGGTTTGTAGTTGCATTTTTTCCAAAATACTTTTGTAGTTGCTCTAAAAAATATTCAGGTGAAATTTCTGCAGTTTCTAGTTTTTCAAACAATTCTGTATGCATTTTGGTTTCATACAATTCTGAAACATCGCCACCAGTCAATTTTTCAAAAGCCGCTTTGGTTTCTTCAAAATGAATATCTGTAATAACTTCTCCTAAATCAAAAATGATGTTTTTAACGCCTTTTTTACTCCAATTCATAGTGTAAAAATGCATTTTTTTAAATTTTAAAATGCTGTTTTCAAAAAAAATTGCCTTTCTGAGATTTTTAATTTCTAAATAATGACAAAATGAATAAAAATATTTTTGCTGATTATCAGTAAGTTATGAATCGTTTTCAATTTTATATAGTACTTTGTTTTGCATAGTACTATATGTTGACTTAAATTTGCATTGTGTTAATGATAGAAAAGGTTTTTTATTCTAGACCAAAACGCTTTAATCTAAAACACATTAACTTTTAAAAAATAAAACGATGAAAATAGAAAACACTAAAATTCAAATGAGAAAGGGTATTTTAGAGTATTGTATTTTATTAATTTTAGACCAAAAAGAAGCCTACGCTTCAGAAATTATTGCTGGACTAAAAGAAGCAAAAATGATAGTAGTGGAAGGAACGGTTTATCCGCTGCTTACTCGACTTAAAAATGCTGAGCTACTTCAATACAAATGGGAAGAATCTTCTTCTGGACCGCCAAGAAAATATTATCAATTGACTGGCGAAGGACAGGTTTTTTTACTCGGTTTGGAAGAAACCTGGAAGGAACTAAAAACTGCCGTAGAAACCATTACTATAAATGCTAAAACTAAATAACCATGAAAAAAACAATTAACATAAATTTAGGCGGTTTCGTTTTTCAAATAGATGAAGACGCTTACGATAGACTCAATAATTATTTGGAAGCTTTAAAACAAAAGTTTACAAACCTAGATGAACAAAACGAAATTATACAAGATATTGAATATCGTTTTGCAGAACTTTTTGGTTCTGGCGAAGAAAAAAATAGAGAAGTAGTATCTTTACAAATGGTAAATAAAGCCATAGCCACAATGGGCGAACCAGAAGAAATTGAAGAAGAACTAGATCAAAATGATAAAACATTTTCATCAAGTCAACAAACTACTTACCAGTCTACATCAAAAAAACTTTTTAGAGATCCTGACGATAAAATATTTGCAGGTGTAATGTCTGGTTTGTCACGCTATTTTGGTGTGAAAGATGCTATTTGGTTTAGAATAGCAATGGTTTTACTTGTTTTTGCAGGCTTTGGCTTTCCAGTAATTGCTTACTTTATACTGTGGTTTCTTGTTCCAGAAGCACAAAATGCTTCCGAAAAATTACAAATGAATGGTGATGCAATAAATTTAGATAATATAGAAGAACAGGTAAAAAAAAACCTTAATTCGGAAGAAATAAGGCGAACTTCTGTAAAAATAGCTAATAAATTTAGCGAACTTGTACCAATAATACTCAAGGTAATTGCTGTTTTTTTAATCATTCTTTTCGGAATAAAATTAATAGGAATTAGTCTTGGAATAATAGGCGGAGGATTATTTACTGCCGCTTTCAATCCAGATTTTATAGGCTTAGTTTTCAATTCAAAAGCTTTGTATTATTTAAGTATTTTTAGTTTTTACTTGCTGCTGGCTATTCCTATTGCTTTAGCATTGTTTTTAGCCGTAAAATTGCTTACAAATTCTAAAATAAAATGGTTTGGTGTTTTAGTTACATCTTTTGTATTGTTTATTTTTTCTTTAGTAGGGCTTGGTTTTGCCGGTTTTGATGTGGCTAGTAATTTTAGACAAAATGCCGAGCAGGTAAACTATGTTCAACTACAAAACCCAACAGTAGACGAACTAGAATTTGTATTTCCTTATGAAAAACTAGAAGAAGATATTAATATGAGTGTCAATTTTAATAACAATGGAACCCATTTCAATATAAATGATGAAGATTCAAAAATAAATGGATTTGAAATAGTTTCAGGACAAAAACAAATAAAAATAAATCAAGTAGAACTAGATATTGTATTGTTGCCAAACGATAGTATTTTTAAGTTGAGCAAAATTATAGGAAGTAAAGGCAGAACAATAGAAGAAGCAGAAAATCATTTATCTAAAATAAATAATGATTTTGAAATTGTAAATGAAAACATGATAGCAATACCAAGAATGATGCTACTAGAAGATGAAAGCCAATGGAGAGTTCAAAGACTAAAATATAAGTTGTATATGCCCGAAGGAAAAAGAGTTCACTTTGGCGACAATGCCAAAAAACTTATAGACAATGTAAATTTCAACGGCGACTATTCAAGAAAAAACCTTGCAAACAATACTTGGGAAATGACCGTGTCTGGCTTGAAATGTATTACTTGCCAAGAAGATAAAGATATTTAAAGATAATAGTACTCTTTCTCAGAGAGCGAAAAGCCTTTGCAAATAGATTTTGCAGAGGCTTTTCTTATAAATAAAACAAAATCAATTTCTATATTTTCGCTAACTTTGCAAAAAAGAACTTATTATGCGCATAGGTATTATAAAGGAAACCAAAACACCACCAGATTCAAGAGTGCTTCTTACACCAAAACAATGCAAAACAATTATGGATCTTCATCCAGATATTAGCATTATTGTAGCACCATCGCCTTCAAGATGTTATAAAGATGAAGAATATTTACAAGAAGGAATTTCTATGCAGGAAGACCTTTCTGCTTGCGATATTCTTGTAGGTGTAAAAGAACAGGTTATTGATACTTTAATACCAAACAAGCAGTATTTTTTCTTTTCACATACTGCAAAAGAGCAACCATACAACGCAAAGCTTTTAAAAGCAATAGTAGATAAAAAAATTCAATTAACAGATTACGAATACTTAAAAGATACAGCAGACAAAAGAGTAATTGCATTTGGAAGATGGGCAGGCATAGTTGGTGCACACAATGGAATACTTACTTGGGGAAAAAGAACAGGAAAATTTACCTTAAAACCAATGAACCAATGCAAAGATTTTAAAGAAGCCGTTTCATATTATAAAGATATTGATTTAGGAAATACAAAAATAGTACTAACAGGTACAGGAAGAGTTGCCAATGGTTCAGCAGAAGTTTTAGATAAAATGAAGATAAAAAAAGTAAGCGCAGAAGACTTTTTAAACAAAAACTTTAGCGAAGCCGTTTACTGTCAGTTAGAAACACAAGAAATGTTTCAAAAACCAGATGGTAGTTTTGATCTTGAATTTTACAATAATCCAGAAGGATATATTTCTAGCTTTGAAGCCTTTACAAAAGTTGCAGATGTAATGATAAACGGAATATATTGGGATAATAAAGCACCAGCTTTTTTTACAAAAGACGATATGAAAAAAGAAGCTTTTAATATTAAAGTAATTGCAGATGTTACATGCGATATTGCACCAGTAGCTTCTATACCTTCTACATTGAAAGCTAGTACAATTGCAGACCCAATTTTTGGTTACAATGTACAAACAGAAAAAGAAACTACAGCCCACAAAAATGCCGTAGTAGATATGATGACGGTAGACAATTTACCAAACGAACTACCAAGAGACGCTTCAGAAGATTTTGGAAATCAGTTTATAGATTGTGTGTTAGGTTCATTGCTAAATGATAAAAGCAATATGATATATAATGCATCTATTACCACAAAAGAAGGTAAATTAAACAAACCATACTTATATTTGGAGTCTTATATCAACATCTAAGTAGAAAAATTAATAACACAGAAAAATAAAACAGAATATGTACGCTTTAGAAAACATAATTGTAGCTTTAGATTTAAGCGAAATGGATAAATTCATTTTGAATTATACAGAAGGTTTATGCAAATTAATTCAACCAAAAAAAGTATACTTTTTGAATATTCAGAAAAACTTTGATTTAGATGAAGATGATAAAGATTTACTTGGATTGCCAGAAGATAAACCTTTTGATGAGCATTGTAAAGCAGAAGTAAAAAAATCTGTTTCAAAACATTTTGCAAGTTTTTCAGAGTTTAACACCGAAATAAATATTATAGATGGAAATCCGTCTGAAGAAATTTTGAAGTGGACAAAAGTAAAAAATGCAGACTTATTAATTATGGGTCGCAAAAAAGAACTTCAAGGAGGAGGAATGGCTCCACAACAAATAGCCTCTAAGGTAAATTGCTCTATTTTATTAGTTCCAGAAGGAATTACAGAATTTAAGTTCAATAATATTTTTGTACCAGTAAATTTTAACGAAGCCACTAAATTAGCTTTAGAAGAAGCCTTAGTTATCAAAGAAAAAACAAAAGAAAAAGTAGACATTAATTGTCATTATGTTTTTGATTTGCCTTTAGGATACGAAAAATCTGGAAAATCTGACGAAGAATTTGCTGAAAGATTAAATATAAATGCAGCAAAAAAATTCAAAAAATTAAAACATAATTTAGGAAACGAAGCAGCTATTTTTGACTATACTACCGAGCTTTTAAATGGTAAAAACATAGCAAAAGTACTAAACGCAAAAGCTAAGAGTTTAAAAACAGATTTAATTATCATGGGAGCCAAAAGTAAAACACTTGCAGCACAGTTGTTTTTAGGAAATACAACCAAAAAAATGATAATTCACGATTCTACTACACCATTATTAGTAGTAAAAAATAAAAAAGAAGCCTTCGATTTTTGGGATTTCTTTTCTAAACACTAAAAATAAATATACACCAAATACAAATTTGGCATTCTAATTGTTTACATACTTTGTAACAAAATAATTCTATTATGAAAAATTTGATTTTAGTATTTTTATCCGTAATACTTTTAAGTGCCTGTAAAACACTAGTACCTTTTACCCAAGATTTAAAAAACGATAATGGATGGAAAGAAGCAGAATTAAAACAAATTCAGTTTTATGCTTCAAATTCTATTGTTTTACACCGTCAGCTTTCACAAAGTGAAACAGCTATAGAATCTGGTAAAATAAAAATACGAAATGGTAAAAAAGTAGAAGAAATAATAATAAAAAAAGGAACACCGGGCGTTTTAACAAGTATGCCAGACGGTAAAAGAATGGCAATAAGTTTTGAAATAGACGATAGTCATTACCTTACCTTTGGACCATATAGCAATAAAGGCGATAGGTATTATTTAATGCTCAAAGAATTTAAAAAGAACCAATATGCAAAGGTAACTTATGTAGATAAAGCATTTTATATAGCACCAGAATCTTTAAATGCATTTTTACAAATAGACATCAAAAAAATATTAAAAGAAGATAGAAAACAAAGAGTTGCAGGAGGAAGAAAAATTTAAGCAAAACAAAAACATAGAAAATTAAAGGCTTTACATAAACGTAAAGCCTTTTTTTATTGGAAAAAATACATTATAAGTGGCGTATTCTTTATTAGAAAATGTATATTTGCAAAACTTTTGTAAAAAAATATTTAAAATAAAAATCAATATATGGCAGCAATAGGCAAAATAAGAAATCAAGGATGGTTGTTAATAGGATTAATGATACTATCGTTAATTGCCTTTATTTTAATGGGTTCTGAGTCTGGCGGTGGCGGCAATGCTTACCAAGCAAACGATGATTTAGCAATAGTAGATGGCGAAGCGGTAAGTAATACAGAATTTTCTGATAGAGTTAGGGTAAATGTAAATAACTACAAGCAACAATCGCAAAGTGCTACACTTTCTGAAGCAGATATGAATGCAATAAGAAATAATACTTATAACCAAATGCTTGCAGAAAACATCTTAAATAAAAAATATGATAAATTAGGAATTACGGTAAGTGATGATGAATTTAGAGATATGATAACAGGAAGTAGAGTTCACGAAGGAATTTCTAATTCTTTTAAAGACGCCTCAGGAAACTTTGACTTAGATGCATTTAATAATTACATCAATGATTTAAATATAGACAATCCTGGAGACGAACCAGGAACAAAGTTAAAGACTTGGAAAAATTTTGAAAATGCTATAGTTACAGAAAGATTAACAAAAAAATTCAATACTTTAGTAGAAAAAAGTTTAACTATTCCTACTGTAATGGCAAAGGATCAATATATGAACGAACAAACGCAAGTAAACTTCGATTATGTAAAAATTCCATATAGCGCTATTAGCGATTCTTCTATATCATTATCAGATTCAGATTTAAAGGCATTTATGGCTAAAAATAAAAAGAAGTTTGAAAAAGAAGCATCAGTAGATTTAAAAATTGCAAGCTTTCCATTAGTTTTTTCTCAAAACGATAAAGCAGATGCAGAAAAATGGATGAACAAGAAAGTAGCAGAATGGAAAGAAAGCAAAAGCGATTCTGCATTTATTAGCCTATATTCAGACGAAGCTTTTGATATGGCTTATTATGGAGAAAATGAATTGGTTTCTCAATATAAAGATCAAATTTTTGAAGCAGAAAAGGGAACTATGTTTGGTTACGATTTGGTTAACGATACTTATATAGCAACTAAGTTGGTAGATAAAAAAATGATTCCAGATTCATTAAAAGCAAGACATTTATTAATTTCTTTCGAAAATATTCAAACACAAGAAGAAGCATTTGTAAAAAGACAATTGTTTGATTCTTTGTATAATTTAGTAAAAGAAGAAGGCTATAAAGTAGAAGATTTAACAGCAGAGTTTTCTGATGACCAATCAAATAAAAATAATGGTGGAGATTTAAAAACTGTAAAGCCAGGACAAATGGTTAAACCTTTCAATGATTTAATTTTCTTCAACATGCAAGAAGGAGATGTAAAAATGGTTGGAACACAGTTTGGTTTACATATTGTAGAAGTGTATGATGCCACACCTACAAAAGAAGCTGTACAAATAGCTACATTAAAAAAGCAAATATTACCAAGTCAAAAAACTGGAGATAAAACTTATGCCGCTTCAAGTATTTTTTCTGGAAATAACAATACTAAAGACAAATTTTTGGCCGCAGGAGAAGAAAAATTATTGATAGACGCCGTAGGAGTTTCAAAAGATGCCAATACAGTTTCTTCTGTACAAGGAAATGCAAGGCAAATTGTAAAATGGGCTTTTAATGATGCTAAAGTTGGTGAAGTATCAACTCCATTTTTTATTGGTGATGCATATTATGTTGTGTTGCTTGTAAACAAAAATGAAAAAGGTTTACCAAACATTTCAGACAATAATAGATTAGCAATTCAAGTAGATGCAATAAATGCAAAGAAAGCAGAAAAAATTAAAGCTAAAATTAGCGGCTCAGATTTAAATGCTATTGCTACTGCAAACGGAGTTTCGGCTTCTAGTGCATCAAGTGCATCATTTACCAATGTTGCTGTAGAAGGCGTGTCAGAACCAAAAGTAGTAGGTGTTGCTTTAGGTTTGGCAGAAGGAACAGTTTCAGAGCCAATAGAAGGAAACGAAGGTGTTTATGTAATTTCAGTAAGCTCTAAATCTGCTCCTCAAGACGACCCAACTGCATATTTATCAAATAAAGCATCTATCCAAAATCAATTAAAATTTGGTGTTACAGGAGGTTTAAACAATGCCATTATTAAATCTGCTGATGTAAAAGATAACAGATTAGATTTTTTCTAAACAAAAATATATTTTGAACGAAAAACCACTAATAAATAAAGTAGCTCAAAAAGCTATTAAACAAATAGACTTAATGTCATTTTTACCAAAAGCTACAAATATTGTAGCTTTTGATATTAAAGGCTTTTTGTTTAAAGAACTCTTGCTCAAAGAAAAAGATTTTCGTGAGGCACTAAAAAAGTATGATTTTTCTAATTTGGAAGAAAAATCTGTTTACGTACATTGCAGCACAGATGCTATAATACCTATGTGGGCTTATATGCTTTTGGCTACTTATTTACATAAAAAAGCCAAAAATGTAGTTTTTGCAAAAAGTTTACAAGAGGCTGAAGAAGCCTTTGTGCTTCAAAATATAGAAATGATTGATTTAGAATTGTATACAAATCAGCGGGTTGTAGTAAAAGGCTGTGGAGAGAAAAATTTTTCACCTTTGGTTTACATTACATTGCTACGTATATTTCAGCCTGTATGTAAAGCAATTTCTTTTGGTGAAGCCTGTTCTATGGTACCAGTATTTAAAAAATAATTTATGAATTCGAGAATAAAAACAATTTCAGCTATTTTAATAGTAGCAGTATTATCTATATATGCATATTATACTTCAAATGCCGACCCAAGAAATGGCGACCCAAAATATACTTATGCAAGTACTTCGCCTACCAAGGCAGTACCACAAGAAGAAGACACACCACCACAAAGAGTGCACCCAGTAAGAATAACAGGAAAAGTTACTTTTGCAGGAGAAACGGTGCCTTTAAATGATGCCGATGTAAGAGAAAGATTTGATAGAGAACTTATGGTTAATACATTTTGGCATAGCAATACTATGTTGAATTTTAAATTAGCAAATAAATATTTTGAAATTATAGATGCTATATTACTGGAAGAAGGAGTTCCTTTAGATTTTAAATATTTAGCAGTTGCAGAAAGTGGATTAAGAAACGTGAAGTCGCCAGCTAAGGCTTCTGGAATATGGCAAATAATGAGTGCTACTGGAAAATCTTATGGATTAAAAATAAATGACGAAGTAGATGAAAGATACCATTTAGAAAAAGCCACAAGAGTAGCGTGTAAGTATTTAAATGAGGCAAAAGCAAAATTTGGTACTTGGGCGTTGGCGGCGGCATCATATAATATGGGAATGCCTGGCCTGCAAAAAAGAATTGATGAACAAATGGTAAATAACTATTATGACTTGTATCTAAACTCTGAAACAGCAAGATATATGTATAGAATATTGGCTTATAAAATGGTGTTTGAAAATGCCAATAAATTTGGTTTTTACCTAGAAGAAGACGATTTGTATGAGCCTATAGAGTACGAAACAATGAATATAGGAGGCGATATAAGTGATTTGGCAGCTTTTGCTAAAACTTATAAAACAACTTATAAAATGCTAAAAGTTGCAAACCCTTGGCTGAGAGGCAAAAAACTTACTGTAAAAGATGGAGAGTTTTATGAAGTAAAAATCCCTAAAAATTATTTAAATTAAATTACAATGAAAAAAATATTTAACATTCTAGTTTTAAGCTGCCTTGTAATAGGAGGAGCGGTTTTGAGCAGCTGTACGTTTACAGAAAAAATTGTTATAGAAGCAGATGGCTCTGGAACTTATAATATGGATATGGACATGTCTAAATTTATGGATTTTGCTAGCAGCATGAAAGAGTCTTCAGATGATTCTTCTGAAAGTGAAAAAATATTTGAAGAAGTTGTTGACTCAGTTATTTATTTCAGTGAAGTTTTGGAAGAAAAAAAAGATAGTATTGCAAAACTACCACTAGCAGAGCGTTTAGTTTTAGAAAGCTTGAAAGATGCTAAAATGAAAATGTATATTGATGAGCAAAACAGTAAGATGTTAATGAACTTTATTTATGATTTTAATAATGTTAACGACTTAAAAGAAATTCAAAAACAAGTTTCAAAAGCATATAGTTTGTCAAACAATAAAGAAAATAAATCTTCTAGCACTCCAAATAATACAAGTTACGCTTATACAGAAAAGAGTTTCAAAAGATCTGTTGTAGCTTCTGGATTAAGCAAAAAAGAAAAAGCAGACTATGATAAAAGCATGGAAGGAATGTCTATGTTTTTTGCTGGAAGCACTTACAATATTGAATATCATTTTCCTAAAAAGGTAAAAAGCACTACTGCAAAAAATGTTACATTTTCAGAAGATAAAAAAACACTCTTTATTTCTTACCCGTTTGAAGAATTACTGAAAGATGAAAGTGTTTTAGATTTTGAAGTAAAATTTTAAAGACCTAAAATTTTTGCATCAATAAAAATACTTGTATTTATATCTATTACTTGATCTTGGCTTAGTGCTTCATCTATAACAGAATTTATACGGATTCTTAAATCATCTTTTTTTACATAATCTTTTAAATCTGCATCTGTAAGGTCTAAATCTAATGTTTTGCCTACATTTTCTGGCACAACATCTTTCCAAGCAATTTTGATTTCTGGCAAGCCATCTGCTTCTAAAAATATAGAAATAGACTCAATAAAACTTAAATCGCCACTTGAAGGAGATTTATGGTCCAGCTGCATTTTGATTAAAGTGGCCTTTTCTACCAAATCTTTATTGCTATTATTGTTTTCAAAGCTAGTGCTACTGTTGGTTTCTAGTTCTTGGTCGTCTAAATCAAAAGGTAAACTAATTATTGTGTTTCCAGGAACAGTAACAGTTTCTTTGTAATCAATATTAAATTGCGTTAATTTATCTAATTTATTACAGCTCACCATACTAATTAATAGTATTCCAATTATTAATAAATTTCTCATGGTTTGTTTTTTTTAGTTAAAAGTGTTTTACGAATGTACGTAATTTTTTAGAAGTTTGGTTTTTTAAATTTATATAGCGACAGGGCAATGAAATATTTTTATTAAAACAAATTCAAAAAGCTTAGTTTTTCTAAAAAAGTTTTAAAACCCTTATCTTTAGGCTTTGAAATTTAAAAAATAAGAAATGAAAATAATAATTCCTATGGCAGGTTGGGGTTCTAGATTGCGCCCACATACTCTAAAAGTGCCAAAACCAATGGTAAAAATAGCTGGAAAACCTATTGTTCAAAGATTGGTAGAAAACTTATCGACATCTGTTTCTGAACCTATCGAAGAGGTAAACTTCATTATAAGAAAAGAATTTGGGCAAGAAACCGAAGACAAATTAATGGAAGTAGCAAAAGCGCTAGGAACAAAAGGAATTATTTCTTACCAAGAAAGCCCAGAAGGAACAGCACACGCTATTTATTGTGCCAAAGAAAGTTTAAAAGGAAACGTAATTGTAGCTTTTGCAGATACGCTTTTCAAAACAGATTTTAAAATTGATGCTTCAAAAGATGGTGTAATTTGGGTAAACAAAATTGAAGATCCTTCTGCTTTTGGTATTGTAAAACTTGATGAAAATAATGTGATTACCGATTTTGTAGAAAAACCAACAGAATTTGTTTCAGATTTGGCAATTATTGGTATTTACTACTTTAAAAGTGGCGAAGACTTAAAAACAGAAATTGAATACCTTTTAGATAACGACATAAGAGAAAAAGGAGAATATCAATTAACAAACGCTTTGGAAAGTTTGAAACAAAAAGGAGCAAAATTTGTTCCTGGAGAAGTTATAGAATGGTTAGATTGTGGAAACAAAGATGCATGTATTTATACCAATCAAAGAGTTTTAGAAATAAATAAAGAATCAGAAAAATTTCAGTTTAGCAGCAATTTCAATAATAGTATAATTATAGAACCTTGTTTTATAGATGAAGGTGTAGAAATTACAAATTCGGTGGTTGGACCACACGTTTCGCTAGGTAAAGGCACTAAAATTAGCAACTCAGTTGTTAAAAATTCTATAATTCAAGAAAATACTACGGTAGAATTTAGTACTTTGCAAAATGCGATGCTAGGAAGCTTCGTTAAAGTAGCAAACCAATGTCAAGATTTAAGTCTTGGTGACTATACTATATGTAAATGATGAAAAAAACTTTTCTATATCTGTTTTTAGTGCTTTTTGTAAGCAACACTGTTTTTGGGCAAAAAAAGAATAAAACTAAAAAGAAAGCCAAGTCTAGTGTTTCAAAAAAAACTGTTTCGGAACAAGATAAGATCAAGGCCGAACGTATTTTTTTTAGCGGACAAAAAGAAAAAGTAAAAGAAAATTACTTTGAGGCATTAAAATATTTTGAACAAGCAGTAAAAATATACCCACAAATAGATGCTGCTTGGTTTGAAATAGCACAAATAAATTTGATGCAAAAAGACTATAAATCGTCTTTGGCAAATATAGAAAAGGCATTAAAAGTTAGCCCTACAAATAAATGGTATAGAGAATATTATGCTCAGTTGCTTTCTGCCAATACAGAATTTGAAAAAGCCACAATAGTTTTTAATGCTTTAAGAAAAGACTATCCAAACAAGCTAGACTATTACTATGACGAAGCTTTCTTTTTGTTGAAACTAAACAAAGACAAAGAAGCCATAAAGGTATATAACGAGCTTGAAGAAAAAATAGGCATACAGAAAGAAATTTCTTTACAGAAATACAAAATTTACTTAAAACAGAGCAATGTTGAAGACGCAGAAAAAGAACTTATAAAACTTAGCGATGCATATCCAGACAATTTAGAATACCTAAATAAACTGGCACAATTTCAATTACTGAACAACGAGAAAGAAAAAGCAGAAAAAACACTTCAAAAAATACTAAAAACCGACCCTGAAAATACTGCTGCGCTGCTTACTTTAGCTGATTATTATAGAGCAAAAGGCGATAATGAAAACTACAAGAAATATTCAAAGCTGGCATTTTCAAACCCAAATATTAGTATTGATACTAAAATAGCAGTCTTATATAATAGCATTTCTCAGTTTCAAAATAAAACTACCGATAATTTAAACGATGCCTTTGAATATGTAGAATTATTGGTAGAAGCACACCCAGAAGAAGCAAAAACTTGGGCAATTTATGGCGATTTATATAATTTAAGTGAAAAACCAAAATTAGCTTTAGAAAAATACGAAAAATCATTAGAAATTCAACAAGATATTTTTACTGTTTGGCAACAGGTGTTTTTTATTCAATCAGATTTAAAACTTTATGAAAGTTTAGTTGAAAACACCAACAATGCAAAAGAACTATTTCCAAACCAAGCTTTGGTATACTTTTTTAATGGATTAGCAAACCAAGAACTTAAAGAAGCCGAAAAAGCTGTAAAAGCTTATGAAAAAGGTGTAAAAATGGCTGCAAACCAACCAGCTTTACAATCGCAATTTTATAGCAATCTTGGAGGACTACACAATGAGTTAAAAAACTATGAAAAGTCAGATAAAAACTATGACAAATCTTTATTGCTAGAGCCAAATAACCAATATACGCTCAACAATTATGCTTACTACTTGTCTTTAAGAGCCGAAAATTTAGAAAAAGCTAAAGAAATGTCGCTTAAATCTTTGACCTTATCACCAGATAATCCTACATATTTAGATACTTATGCTTGGATTTTATTTCAAAATAAAGAATATAAAGAAGCATTAAAAATTCAAGAAAAAGCAATAAAGCTTATAGAAAAACCAAGTGCAGATATGCTAGAACACTATGGCGACATGCTCTACAAACTAAACCGTATAGCCGAAGCAAAAACCTATTGGCAAAAAGCTAAAGATGCAGGACAAAGTGGTACGGCACTTGATGAAAAAATTGAATCAGGAAAACTATAAGAGCAGCGTTTAATGCTAACTTTATTATAAATATTAATAGTTTATGCAAAAAATATTTTTCATACTGATTAGCTTGGTGCTTTTAACTTCTGCTTGTAAAACAACAAAAGTAAATAGTTCAAAGCTTCCAAAAACAAATTCAAAAAAATTAAATAGTATAGTTCAAAAAAACAATTTCGATTTTGAATATTTTTCTAATAAAGCCAGAGTAAATTTTAATAAGCAGAGCTTTACAGCAAATTTTAGAATGAAAAAAGATTCTGTGATTTGGATAAGTTTAACAGGTCCTTTCAATATTGAAGGAGCACGTATAATTATTACCAAGAACAAGTTTAAAATGATAGACAAACTAGGTAGAAAGTATTACAACAAACCAATTAGTTATTTAGAAAATTTTATTCCCATAAAGGCAGATTTTAAGCTAATTGAAGACTTAATTTTGGGCAATTTTATTGAAGAGCGCATAAAAAAGCAAAAAATTGAAACAAAAGGCGACACTTACATCGTAAAAGGTAGTATTCCGATGCTTGAAGCTTTTTATTTTATTGATAGAAGTGGGAAGTTTCAAAGCATCGAAATACTAGAAAAAGCAGCCGAAAGAAAAGTGGTTGTTGACTTTAGCAAGTATGAAAAAATAGACAATCAGCTTTTTGCTTTAAAAAGAAATTTTAAAATTAAGGACAAAGAAAAAGATTATTTATTAGATTTGAAATTTTATAAGCACAACAAACAAAAAACAGATTTTCCGTTTAGCATACCAGGCGGATATACCAAAATAGAATAATGGCAATTAAATTAAACAATATAATTCTCTTATTTGCAACATTTTTATTGTTGCCAAACTTATTTGCTTCTCCAAAAGACAATGATAAGGTTTCGCTTCAGAAAAAGTACAAAAATATACTTAGTGACATTAAAGGTATAGAAAACCTGATAGAAGAAACAGAATCTAAGAAAAATCAAAATTTAAACCAATTACAGTCTTTAAATGCAAAAATAGGTTCTAGACTTACACTTATTGGAAATATTAATGAGCAAATAGGTGTTTTAGAAGAAAATATTCAGCAAAAAAAAATCATTACAAAGTCAATGGAAAAAGACATTGAAGCATTGAAAGATGACTATGCTAAAATGATTTACCACTCTTACAAAAATTTAAATACCACTAGTTTAATTTCATTTTTGCTTTCTTCAGAAACATTTAACCAAGCCATAAGAAGAATGAATTACCTAAAATCTTATGCAAAATACAGGCAAAATCAAGCACTTTTAATTAGAGAAACCATTTCTGGAATAAAAAGTAAAGTAGAAAAATTAGAAGCAGAAAAAGCAGAAAAAGAACGTTTACTTTTAGAAGAAGAACATCAAAAAGAAGTACTTGAAACAGAAAAGCTACAAAAAGACAATTTAGTAACTAGACTTAAAGGCGATTCTAAAAAACTAAAAAGTCAAATAAAGCAAAAAAATAAATCTGCTTTAGCGCTAAACAATCAAATTCAGAAAATAATACAAGAAGAAATTTTAGCTGCAGAAGCCAAAGCAAAAAAACAAGCAGAAAAAGGAACTGCCGCAGGAGATGCTTATGTTTCTAAAGAAATAAAACTTTCTAAAGACTTTGTAAACAATAAAGGCAAATTACCATGGCCAATATTGAAAGGACATATTATAGAAAAATTTGGAACACATCCACACCCTTCATTACCAAAAGTAACTATAAACAATAATGGTGTAGATATAAGATCTAACGAAAAAGATGTAAAAAGTGTTTTTGAAGGTGTTATCGTAAATTCATTTTACTTACCTACTACTCAAAACACATTAATTATTAAACACGGAGAGTATTTTAGTGTATATTCTAATCTTGAATCTATATCTGTAAATCTTGGAGACAAAGTAAAAACAGGTCAAAAAATTGGTGAGGCCTATACATCTGCCGAAGATAATATTACTAAGGTTCATTTAGAAATTTGGAAATCTACAAGCAAACTAAATCCAGAATCTTGGATTACATCTACCAATTAAGCCTTTTTTCTTAATTTTTAATACACAGAAAGGGCTTTAATAAAATGCTTTAAATCAAACTTGAGTCTTTTTTAGTTTTTTACTTTCTATTACATATATTTACAAAAATTTAATTTTCAAAAATATGATGATTATAGGAATAGCTGGTGGAACTGGTTCTGGAAAAACAACTGTTGTAAATAAAATAGTAAAATCTATTTCAACGAACAGCGTTGCAGTTTTGGCGCAAGATGCATATTATAAAGACAATAAAATGCTAAGTTTTGAAGAAAGGCAGAAAATAAATTACGACCATCCAAATTCTATAGATTTTGATTTGTTGCTAAAACACCTTAAAGAACTAAAACAAGGTAAAGAAATTCAACAACCAATATATTCTTACAATACACACGCAAGAGAAGAGGATTATAAAGTAATTCATTCAAAAGAAGTATTAATAGTTGAAGGTATTTTGGTGTTTACCAATAAAGAATTACGAGACTTGTGCGACATAAAAATATTTGTACATACAGATTCTGACGAACGCCTTGTAAGAAGAATACGTAGAGATATTACAGAAAGAGGTAGAGATATTGAAGAGGTTTTAAACAGATATGAAAAAATGCTAAAACCTATGCACCAGCAGTTTATAGAACCTACAATGAAATATGCAGATATAATAATTCCTGTAGGAGGAGAAAACCAAGTAGCTATAGACGTTATTTGCTCGATGATAAAAGAACGAACAACATAAAACAAGCAATTTTACCTTCTTCTGTGCTTGTTTTTGTTTTGTTTTTTTCCAAAACTTGGACAGTCGCAATGGTCGCCACAAGAAGATAGCAAACCAAGTGCAAAAATAAATACCATAAATAGTGCTGTTGTTTTTTTCATCATATACCTTTAACGAAAAGTAAATATAGTAAATTGCCTACAAAAATACTATTTACCGTTTTAAATTGGGGTCTTGGTCATGCAAGTAGATCTATTCCCATTATTAAGCATTTAATTACTGCTAAAATCGAGCTTATAATTGCTTCTGATGGCGATGCGCTTTTGCTGCTTCAAAAAGAATTTCCGAATCAAACTTTCGAAACTTTACCAGCTTACAATATAAAGTATAGCAAAAATGCAAAAGATTTTGACAAAACTATTTTCTTACAATTGTCTCGCCTTGGAAAAATAATTCAAGAAGAAAATCTAGTTTGTAAAAAACTCATTGCAAAACACAATATAACGCATATTATTTCAGATAATAGATATGGTTGTTATCAAAAAAACATTCCAAGTGCTATTATTTGCCATCAACTTACATTGCAACACAAAAATTTTTTAAGTAAAAAAATCATGAATGAAGTTCATTTTAAACTACTTAATAAATTTGATGAAATTTGGGTGCCAGATTATAAAGAAAACAACTTAGCTGGAGAAATTTCAAAAACTAAAAACAAAAAACTACTGCAAAAAATAAAACATATTGGAGCACTTTCTAGATTAAAAAACGAACACTTAGAAAAAAAATACGATTTTGCTATTATACTTTCTGGTCCAGAGCCACAAAGAACAATTTTAGAAAACACACTTTATCAGCAAACAATAAGCCTTAATAAAAAAACAGCATTTGTAAGAGGTGTTTCTAGTAAAGAAAACCACTTAGAAAGCACCAAAAAAGTAAAAATATTTAGTCTTTTAGAATCTACACAACTCAATAAAATATTAAACCAAACAGAAATTGTAATATGTCGTGCTGGCTATAGTTCTATTATGGACTTAGTTATTTTAAATAAAAAAGCAATAATAATTCCCACTCCAGGACAAACAGAACAAGAATATTTAGCAAGGCATTTAAAATCTAAAAATATTTTTTTAAGCATAAAACAAGAAAAAATTTATTTAAAACAAGATTTACCAACCTTACAAAAACTTGTTGCCACCAAAGAGAAGAACCGAGAAACTTCTTTTAAAAACACTATAGAAACCTTTTGTTTGTAAGACTTTAATTTTAATACAATTTTTACTTCTACAAAATAAAAACAAACAAGCTTAGCTTTTCTTTTTTTCGGCAATAATAAATGTATTACTTTTAAACTTCATAAAAAATAACACTGAAAACAGATCAAGAAATATTAAACGCCTTATCGCAAAACAATAGCAAAGCCTATGAGAAATTATATGCACAGAACTTTGCTATGGCTAAATATTTTATCATAAAAAACAGTGGCAATTTTCAAGAAGCACAAGATACTTTTCAAGATGCGGTAATAGTTTTGTACGAAAAAACAAAAGATTCTGATTTTAAACTAAGCTGTACTTTAAAAACTTTTATTTATAGTATTGTAAGAAATTTATGGCTAAAAGCTTTAAGTAAAAGACAAAAACGTGTTGATGTAGTAGATTTTGAAAAATTTTATACTTTAGAAATAAACGAAGACCAAAGCAAAAAAGAAGACAAACAATTAGATAAAATTACCGAAGCTATAAAAACACTTGGTGAAAAATGTAGAAAAATATTAATCGGTTTTTATTTTGAGCAAAAAAAAATGACGCAAATAGCAGAAGAACTTGGCTATACCAATGCCGCCAATGCTAAAAATCAGAAATATAAATGTATGCAACAGCTTAAAAAGCTTGTAAACTAATGGAAAATCAAGAACTAGACATACGAATATTGCGCTACCTCAATAGCGAAATGACTGCAAGTGAAAAAGCAGCATTTGAAGAACGTCTGAACCTTGATGTAGCATTAAAGCAAAAAGTTGCAGCCTACAAAAAACTAGAAGAAGGTGTTAAAAAATATGGCAAAAAACAAATGAAAGCAGATTTATTGGCTGCACAAACTGCTGTAATAACAAGCAAAGGTTTAGAAAACTACAAACCGAGTATAAATGGTGGAGGTGGTTTTAATATATTTAGCTTTTTGGCTAAAATTTTAGTTCTTGGCGCAATAATTTCTAGTGTTTTAGTTTATATAAACAAAGTTCCTTTTGAACATGAAATAATAAATACCATTCATAAAAAAATGCATAGCTACGACACGCTTTTTGAAGTAAAATACGATACTGTGTGGCATACCGTACCAAGCCAAAAAGTAAATAAAGGCGATACAGTTATAATAAGAAATCAAAAAGAACTGGAGCAATTTAAAAACGAGTATCAATAATACAGTTTTACACTTAGGTTTTTGTATCTTTATTTTTACTTATGAAATGGCTAAAAAACATACTATTCTATTTTCCAACAAGACTATTTATAGCCCATTTTAAGAATAATATTTTATTAATACTCACTTGGTTTTTAATTTTAATGCTTATATATGGAAATTTTGGATATAGCTATGGAGCATATATTTTGTTTTTAAATCCAGAATATCTTGGTGTAACAAGTTATTTTAGTTTCCAACTTTTGGGTATTTGTTTTGGTATATTTTTTATTACTTGGAATATTGTAAGCTATCTTTTGCTTAGTTATAAATATCCTTTTATAGCCAGTATGAAATGGCCGGTTGCCATGTTTACTTTCAATAATTCCTTGATTCCGCTTTTGTTTATTGGCTTTTATGTATATAAAATTATCTGTTTTCAAACAATAGAAATGTACGCTAGCAAAGAACAGTTGTTTTGGTATCTGCTGGGTTTTAGTGCTGGCTTTGCTTTAGTTTTATTGCTTAGTGCAATTTATTTTACACTAACAAATAAAAATATTTTTGGCTATATTTCTAAAACCGAAAAACAAAATATAAGTAAAGAAAATGAAAAGTGGTACAATCTTTCTAGCTCTGGAATAGCAGAAAGAGTAGATTATTATATGACGAGAAGATTTAGAGTAAGAGCCGTTAGAGATGTTGCTCATTATAGCGATGCATTGTTAAAAAAAGTATTTCGTCAAAATCATTTTAATGCATTTTTACTAATTTTGCTTACACTAAGTTTACTTATTGGTTTAGGTTTTGTAATAGATAAACCAATTTTTGAAATTCCAGCAGCAGGAAGCATGTTTTTACTCTTTAGTGTACTTACTTCTATAATAAGTTTGATATATTATTGGGCAGAAGAATGGGGAAATTTTGCTTTTATATTTTTTGTTTTAATCATTAATTCGGTTTCGGGCTTGGAAGCATTTCACTATGACAATGAAGCATACGGAATGAATTATAACGCAGCAAAAGCACATTACAATTTAGATACACTTGCAAGCATAGCTTCTGCCAAAAATATTGATGAAGACATGAAGGCAAGCATTAATATTTTAGAAGCATGGAAAAAAAATGTAAGCAAAGGAAAACCCAAATTCTATAAACCAAAATTGCTAATGGTTTTAGCCTCTGGCGGAGGATCTAGAGCTTCTGTTTTTGCTTTAAACATTGTACAAACAGCAGACAGCCTCTCTAATGGTAATTTAATGAAAAAAACCGTATTAATGAGCGGCGCATCTGGTGGAATGCTTGGTTTAAGTTACTACAGAGAACTTTATTTAAGGCAAAAACTTGGTGTAATAGATAATTTATACAACAAAACATATCAAAAAAAGCTAAGTAAAGATATGCTGAACAAAATTTGGGGTTCAGTAGTAACAAATGACTTGTATTATCCTATACAAATGCGAAGTATAGACAGCATGATTTATAGGTTAGACAGAGGTATGATGATGGAAAATGCCTTTAATTTAAATACTGATAATTATTTAGACAAACCACTATCTGCTTATACAAACTATGAAAAAAACGCCAGTATTCCTCTTGTTTTTTTAAACACAGTAAACGTTTCCGATTCAAGAAAAATAATAATAAGTTCGCAAAAAGTATCATATATGATGCGTGCTTTTTCACCAAAAAACTATGGTATAAAATACGAAGTTGATGCTATTGATTTTGGTCGTTTTTTTAAGCACAACAACCCATACAATATTAGATTTACTTCAGCTTTAAGAATGAATGCAAGCTACCCGCTTATTTTACCATCGGTTTCGCTGCCTAGCATTCCAAAAATAGATGTAGTAGACGCAGGCTTTGTAGACAATTATGGAGTAGAAACCGCCGTAAGATTTTTAGATGTTTTTAGAAACTGGATAAACAAAAATACCGATGGAGTAGTAATAGTGCAAATAAGAGATAATTTAAAAGAAGCAGAAATTGTAGATTTTGAGTATAGAACCATTTTTGATAAACTATTTGGCTCTTTTGGTAGCTTATCTGAAACACTTACAGAAAAACAAGATTTTAAACACGATTATATGATAGACCCTACAAATGATGTGCTTAAAAACAAACTTGAAATAATACGCTTTATGTATCAACCAGAAGAAAACGAGAAAAAAGCCTCATTGAGTTTGCATATTACAAACAAAGAACTGCTTAATATTCAAAACAATGCAGAAAACACAAAGAACAAAGCAAGTATGAAACGCCTTATTTCTATTTTAGCCAAATAGACTCCTTTTCTTAATTTAAAGCTTTAACAATATTTGCATAGCAATTTAAGGATATTGAGTATCTTTGATTTTTAATGTTAAATTTTATAGTAAATGTCTAAAGAAATAAAAGTAGCTGGTTTTGTAATTATTAGTATTTTGATTGCTGTATTTGGAAGTAGATTTCTACTTGGTCAAGGAATATTAAGTTCTAACAATGTCTATAAAATAATTTTCAATGATGCTTCTGGATTGTACAAATCCAATTTGGTAGTTATAAATGGTTTTAAAGTAGGCCAGGTTACAGAAATGGAATACATAAAAGAAGGTGAAAATGTAGGTAAAATACTTACAACCATAGATGTAGAGCCAGAATATGAAATACCAGTAGGTTCTAAAGCAATATTAAAATCAGAAGGACTTATGGGCGATATGCTTATAAGCTTAAAATTAAACAACAAATCTAATAAAATGATTGAAAACAATGGCTTTATCGCCTCTGGAATAGAGCTAGGCATTGTAGACGACCTTGGTGGTAAATTTGGCCCTGTTGCAGATAATTTAAACAAAACATTAGAAAACATTAATGAATTGTTTGATTTTGAAAAGCAAAATGTTCAAAGTTTAAATTATACAGTAGAAAACTTAAACAAACTAATAAGTACTTATGGCAAAACGGGAACTGCTTTAAATGCAAAAATTAATGATTTAGGAAAAACCCTAGATAATTTAGAAGGTTTTACAGGAACGCTAAATGACAAAAGTGAAAGCCTAGGAACATCTTTAGACAATATTGAGCAACTTACCAATAATTTAAAAGATATTGAAGTAAAACAAACATTAAACAATCTTCAAGAAGCTACAGGAAAATTAAATACCGCATTAGATGCAGTAAATAGTTCAGACAATACAGTAGGAGCATTACTAAACGACAAAGAATTGTACAACGATTTAGATAGAGCAATAGTTAATTTAAACTTATTGTTGAAAGATGTACGAATAAACCCTGGAAGATATATTACAATACAAGTTTTTGGAAAGAAAAACAAAGAAGAGCCTATCACAGAAGACGAAGGTTATGTAAAGTAAATATTTCTATTTCTACGTGAAAAAATTCTTATTAATATACACTTTACTTTGTCTTTGGTCAAATTCTTTTGCACAAGAAGATACGGTATCTTCTGTAAAGAAAGTACAAATTTTACACGCAGACAAACTTCAATTTTATACCGACAAACAGGGAAATCCCATACGTAAACTTGTAGGAAATGTAAGGCTAAAACAAGACAGTACATTAATGTATTGCGATAGTGCTTTTTTAAAAAAAGAAAAGAACACAGTAGACATGTTTGGTCATGTTGTAATTACAGACGGCGATAGCATAACAGCTACATCTAATAAATTAAATTACGATGGTAATGAGAAAAAAGCAAAGCTTATTGGTAAAGCAAAGCTTACAGATTCTCAAATGGAAATTACTTCTGAAATACTTTATTATGATAGAACAGCAAAACTTGGTTATTATTTAGACAATGGAACACTAAAAAATGACTCCACAGTTTTAACCAGTAAAAAAGGATATTACCATACAGACACCAAAGAAGCTTTTTTTAATGAAAAAGTTCATATAGAAGATCCAAAATACTCCTTAGATTCTGATACATTAATGTTTAATACAGAAACAAAAATTTCTGAATTTTATGGAAACACAACTATATATAATGACCAAAGTACTATTAAATGTAACAATGGAACTTATGACACCAATAGGCAAATAGCCACTTTTGGAAAAGGAACAACTATTTTTAACGATCCACAAATTTTAAAAGCAGACAGCTTATACTATGAAAAAAATAACGGCTATGGTAAAGCCATGAAAAAATATGATTGGTATGACGAAGAAATGAAAGTAAGCATGAAAGGTACTTTTGCTGAATATTTTGAAAATCGAAAAGAAATATTTTCTATAAACAGACCACTTTTAGAAGCACAAATAGAAGAAGATACGCTTTTTATGAAAGGCGATACAGTTATAGTAATTAATGATGCTTCTAAAAGTTTTAAAGCCTATGGAAATACTCGTGTATATAAGTCAGATTTACAAAGCATAAGTGATAGTTTGTACTATTCTAAAAACGACTCAATGCTTAAAATGTTTCAGAAACCAATAATGTGGAACGAAGCTAGCGAAATGAAAAGTGATACGATTAAAATAGCTTTAGTAAGTGGAAAAGTTGATAAAATATACTTTATAAATAAAGCTTTTATAGTAACACAGTCTAAAGGAAAATTATTTGACCAAATAAAGGGAAAAAAAATTACTGGATATTTTAAAGACAGTAAAATGTACAAAATGCTAGTAGATAAAAATGCCGAAAGTTTATATTTTGGTAAAGACGATGATGATAATTATTTAGGCGGAAATAAGGCAAATGCTACTAAAATGTGGATTTACACAAAAGAAAGTAAAATAAAAAAAATTGTCTTTATAAATAAGCCCGAAGCAGTATTCACTCCTTTAAAACAAATGAATAACACTATGCTTTATCTTAAAGATTTTAATGTAAACTTTGAAGACAGACCAAAATCTCGCTTTGATTTATAAATACTTACCAAAATTCAATTATGAAACATACACTTTTACTTATCTTATTTTTTGTTTTTGCGTCAACGATAAATGCTCAAACACACGCCATTTGTGGTACAGCAAATCCTACAACAGCAGAATATAACTTTACAAAAAATACTGTTGCAAATATAATATTTGCTAAAAATGCTGGTACTACTTGTATTCCCATTAGGCCTCACATAGTTACAAAAACAGACGGAACTGGTGGTATTTCTATGTTAGATATAAATCTTGGAATTTCGCATTTAAATGAATATTATTTTGATGCAGGCATTGAATTCTATATATGTGGTACTTCTCCAGATTATATAAATAGTGACTTACATTATGATTTTTCTACAGCAAATGAAGCAGCAATGGCTAGTGCAGGGAATGAAGTTACAAATGCAATAAATATGTATTTTGTAAATGGTATTGATTATACAGGAGGTCCATCATATATAGCAGGCTATGCTTATTTACCTGCAAATAGTATTCATTCTACTAGAGTAGTAATGAGAAATGGTTCTACAGCAGATGGTCTTACTTTAATACACGAATTAGGACATCATTTTAATTTACTTCATACATTTAATGGTACTATAAATGGAAACAATGATCCAAATGCAGAAAATGTACCTAGACCTCCAGGTGGACAGGCTAATTGTACTACAGATGGAGATTTATTGTGTGACACCGATGCCGATCCTGGTTATACTCCTGGAACATTCAATTCTGGTACATGTACATATACAGGTGGAGCCTCAGATATAAATGGTGTTGCTTATGTTCCTCCTATTAGCAATGTTATGTCTTATTTTCCAAGTAGTTGTCAAAACCCTTCTGTACTAACACCCGAACAATATGTAAGAATACAACAAGGAAAAGTAGTTAGAGACGGGCACAATGCTTATACTATGGATTGTCCTGCAACATTAGTATTAGATCCTTCTGGATTAAATGCAAGTTTTAATGGTTTAAGCGTGAACCTTACTTGGACAGATAATTCTAATAACGAGTTAGGTTTTTTTATAGAAAGATCTACTGTTTCTGCAACTACAGGTTTTAGAGCTTTTGGAGGTTTTGCTACAGATGAAAACGTAACTTCTTTCTCAGATAATAGCCTTAGTTCAAATACAACATATTATTATAGAATAAAAGCCGTTAATGATGCTTGCAATGAATATTCAAATGTTGCTACTATAACAACTTCAAATATATTATGTGGTGCTACAGGTACAAATAGTACTGACGAATATATATCGAGTGTAAGCTTAAATACAATTGCAAATGCAACAACAGGAAATAACTATACAAACTATTCAAATACTATTTCTACAGATTTAACAATTGGTGTTTCATATCCGTATACAATATTAAGTGCTGGAAATGGTGGAAATGGATACCCTCAAGACACTTGTGCTATTTGGATAGATTGGAATCAAGATGGAGACTTTAATGATATTGGCGAAAATATAACTAATACAGGTGGAATTGCACCTTATACTGGTAATATAACTCCTCCTGCAACAGCCACAATTGGCAATACTATCATGAGAGTTAGGATTCATTATAACGATGAGCCTTCTTCTCCTTGTGGTCCTTCAGCTTGGGGAGAAGTAGAAGATTATGGAATTAATGTAATTTCAAATTCTACTTGTGCTATTGCTAGCTTAACAGCTGGTACGCAAACTGCTTGTGTTTCTGCTACAAATACTTATACGCAAGAAGTTACAGTTACTTATTCTACGCCGCCTGCTTCTGGTACGCTTGATGTAAATGGACA
>CAKZQD010000052.1 GCA_937139485.1 uncultured Bacteroidota bacterium
AGATTGGCACAGTTGGCAAGAGCTATTGGAATACATTTAATTTTGGCAACACAAAGACCTTCTGTAAATATTATCACAGGAGTAATAAAAGCCAATTTCCCAGCAAGAATATCTTTTAAAGTTGCTTCTAAAATAGATTCAAGAACAATATTAGATGCAGGTGGAGCAGATCAATTGATAGGAAGAGGAGATTTATTGTTTTCGCAAGGTAGCGATATAAAAAGAGTGCAATGTGCTTTTGTAGATACACCAGAAGTAGAAAGAATAGTAAACCATATTGGTGAGCAGCAAGCTTATCCTTCTGCATTTATTTTGCCAGAATATGTAGATCCTAACGCAGAACCAAGCGATCCAAATGGAGTTACTGCTGCAAAAGATAGAGACGTACTTTTTGAAGATGCTGCAAGAGTTATAGTAATGAATCAGGTAGGAAGTACTTCTTTGATACAGAGGAGGTTAAAACTTGGCTATAATAGAGCAGGAAGATTAATGGACCAGTTAGAAGAAGTAGGAATAGTTGGCAAAAACGCTGGTAGCAAGGCTAGAGAAGTATTAGTAAAAACAGAAGCAGATTTGGAACAGTATTTGCAGATTCTAAAAGAGAACAGACAATAACAAAAACTAGATGAAATTTATACACACAATATTAGTCCTTTTTTGCATAGGTTTTTTACCATTGATAGCACAAAATGATTCTGAAGCAGAAGCAATATTAAAATCGGTTTCTGAAAAATATAAAACCATTGAGTCTTCAAAAATTGATTTGGAATTGATAATAAAAATTCCAGAATCGGAAGAAGATGTAAAAACGAAAGGAAAAGCTTGGCTGAAAGGCGATATGTTTAAAATAGAATTTGACGAACGTATGTTAGTATCAAATACTAAAACCCAATGGACATATTTAAAAGAAGTAAACGAAGTTCAGATAAGTACTTATGATCCTGGTGCTATGATTTTTTTGCCTTCTAAAATATTTAATATTTATAGCGATGAGTATTACTTTAGAGTAAAAGAAGAATATAAAAATGAAAAGAAAGAATTAGTAAAAGTGTTGGAATTGAACCCATATAATAAAGACTTTCAAATTTTTAAAATTGTAGTAGCTGTTAATATGAGTAAAAACGAAGTAGTAAGTTCAGAAATTTTTGAAAAATCTGGAATGCGTTATAAATACAGAATACTTTCTTTAGAAACGAACTTAAAGTTGAAAGATGATTTTTTTACTTTTGATCCTAAAAAGTATAAAATTGAAGAGGAAGATATTACAGATTTGAGGTGATATTTAATAAATAGAATATTTTAAAAGGCAAGCTTTATTTAGCTTGCCTTTGTTGTTTTCTTTGAATGGTTAATTTGAACTAAGGATATAAGTGGAATTAAAAACACTAGATTTACAACTTTTTACTTACTTTAATTCAAATATACAGACTTTGTATTTTTAGTGAAATCCGCCAGTGTTTTAATAATTTGTATCTCAACATTATTTTTATTTTTTGCTTAAGTGTTCGCATATATGAGATTATTCGTTTAAATTTGAATAAATAAGCTGTATTTATGAATTATTCTAATGATAAAGTAAAACGACTTTTAAAGTCGGAATTAGTAAAAAGAGGTGTTTCTACTTCTGATTTAGTTTTTTTGTTAAATGAACAAGGTTTAAGTGAAACTCAATCAAGCATTACAAGTAAAATAAGTAGAGGTAGTTTTAGTGCTACTATCTTTTTACAATGCCTTTCTGTTATAGGTTGTACTAAATTTGAAATTGAAGATTTTAACTCAAATTTCAGAATTGCTGCTGAACCCAATATTGAATATAAAATTAAGAATGATGAATAAGAAACTGAAATTTATAGATTTATTTGCTGGACTTGGTGGAATTCGTATTGGTTTTGAACAGGCTTGTAAAGATAGAGGAATTGAAACAGAATGTGTATTAACATCTGAAATAAAATCTTATGCAGTAGAAACTTTAAAGCATAATCATCATCACGAAAATTTTATAGGCGATATTTTCCAATTAAAAAATGAAGATATTCCAGATTTTGATTTTCTTTTTGGTGGTTTTCCTTGTCAGCCTTTTAGTGCAGGTGGAAAAAGAAATGGTTTTGCAGATACAAGAGGAACTTTATTCTTTGAAGTTGAAAGAATTTTAAGACATAAAAAACCACAAGGTTTTATTCTTGAAAATGTAGAAGGATTGGTGAAACACGATTTGGAAAACAAAACAGATAAAATCGGTAGAACCTTAAAAACTATTCTTTATAAACTTGAAGAAGAACTTAATTATAAAGTTTCTTGGAAAGTTTTAGATTCAGTTAATTTTGGAGTGCCACAATCTCGAAAAAGAATTTTTATTGTAGGCACAAAAAAAGATAAAGTTTCATTAGAAAATTTCACACCTACTTTTAAAGTTCTAAAAGATGTTTTAGAAACAGGAAAAGAAACAATGGATACAGATTTCACTAAAAAATTACTTTCACATTTTTCTGTAACAGAATTATATGGAAAATCTATAAAAGATAAAAGAGGAGGAGCAAATAATATTCATAGTTGGGATATTGGAATAAAAGGAGAATGTAGTAGAGAACAAATAAAACTTTTAAATAAGCTTTTTAAAGTTCGTAGACAAAAACACTGGGCAATTGAAATTGGTATTGATTGGATGGATGGTATGCCTTTGACATTAAATCAAATTAAAACTTTTACTCCAGAAATTGACTTACCTGAAAGTTATAATTTAAAAGACAAATTAGATGATTTAGTAGATAAAGGGTATTTAAGATTTGAACATCCAAAAAAATTGGTAAAAGAAGTTTTAGAAAATGGAATAGTAACTTCTCGTGTTTATGATGAAACCAAACCCAAAGGGTATAATATAGTTACAGGAAAACTAAGTTTTGAAATAAATAAAATTTTAGACCCTAACGATATTGCCCCAACTCTTGTTGCAACAGATATGAGTAAAATAGTTGTTGTTGATGGAAAAGGAGTTAGAAAATTAACAATTAGAGAAGGTTTACGAATATTCGGTTATCCTGATAATTATGAAATACCTGTTAAAATTAATTTTGCCTATGATTTATTAGGTAATACAGTTGCTGTGCCAGTTTTAAAGGCAATTTCTGAACGAGTGTTAGATGAAATTAAAACAACTAAAACAACAAAGATATTGGAAAATAAAAATATTGGAGTTGTGGTTTAATTATTGTTATTTCAAGTCTTTACCTGTTGATTTTTTATAAGCACTTAGTACTAATTTTTTCCAGGTACTAGTTATAGCATCACGAGATGTTCTAGCCCATTGTCTTTGATTATTATCAAATGCGTCAACAAATTCTAAACAACTATTAAATGCTTTAAAAGTTGTTCTTTGATTATTATACCATTTTATTGGTCTAATATTTGTTAGTTCACCCTGTTTAACATTGCAATTTAATGCCCATTTGGCACTTGGTCCACAAATTTCCCAAACTTTTTTTAACCATACATCTTTTATAATAATATCAGATCCGTTCATGGCATATCCTATAATTAAATAGTCTGAATCTAATCTAAATGGATGTTCTAAAAGTGACCTTCTATATGCTAAAAATGCTGCAATGTCAAAATTTGCAGAAGCATTATAATCAAAACATTTGACCTCTAATAATCCTTTTGTATTATCAGATAAATCAAGTTGAAAATCAGGAAAGTTTTGCGTGCTTGGAGAATCTTGAAATTCAATTTTTTCTTTTATCATCCAAGATTTTATCCATTCTTGAATTAAATTACCAACTGTATCTTTGGTGTTAACTTCAAGAGTTATATCCATTAATTTAAATGTAATTTTTCCTTTTTGACCAATAAAACTACTCTCTTTTACTAGTTTAGTATATAGTTCTTCTGCAGTTAGTTTCATTCAATTTAAATTGGTTTTTTTAATTTTCAAAGATAGAAAAATTTATTTAGGGAAATTTATCTTTTTCATTTCTACTATTTCTACAAACTATATTTTTGGTTCTGGTTTTTTAGATTTAGGTTCATATAATAGATTAGATTTTGAGCAGAGCTATACAAAAAAAAATGAAGCGTTTAAAATTAGAACTTGGAGTTTCAGTTTTGAATGTCGCCAATACAAAAAATAATCAATACTCTAATTTTTCTAATTTCCCAAACAATAAAACAATCTATTCTTCAGCGTTAGGAATTACGCCAAATTTGTTTTTGAATTTATCTTTTTAAGTAGTCTCTTATTGTTATATAATCTTTATTTGAAAAAAAGATTAGGTAAATAAAAACTAACACTATTTGAAAATAAGCCATTTCTCTCAGTAAACTAATCTTTTCCTGCTTTACTAAAAAGTTATTTTTGTTAATAAAAATTCCAGAATCAATTTCTAAACTATCAGCAGAATAAATTGTGATAAGCTCTGTTTCATAGTTTTCTATTGCGTAGTTATCATCTATTAAATAGAATTTATACTTATTTTGAGCTTTTATCTCATACTTATTTTCATTTAAATACAAATATGAAAGCAAAAATAAAACAAGACCAAAAAGAATGTAAAACAAATACCTTTTATTAAATACAAGTGAAATAATAACAATTACTAAAGTAATAAATGAAAGAAAATGTATAAGATTCCCCATTTTATCTAATAAATAACAGTAACAATACCAGTTTTTTGTACATCCGTTCCATCAGAAGCTTTAAAAGTAATATTGTATGGATAGCCTCCAGAAACAACTTTAGTTCCGTTTTTATCGCCAAACCAACCATTTTCTGGGCTGTTGCTTTGAAAAATTAATTCGCCCCAACGGTTAAATATTTTCATACTATAATTTGTAGGATTTCCAAAAACAATAACAGGTTTAAATTCATTATTTACACCATTTGGTGCTATTGCGTTTGGCACATAAACTGCTGGTCTTTGTTCTATACAAAAAGTATTTGAAGAAGATGTATATGTTACATTTCCTTCGTTTGGAACAGGAATAGTGTAATCTGCATCTACACGATAGCAAAATCCTCCAAGCTGATTATAGTATTCTTCTACATTGTCCATGAAATCATCATCTCCAGGAGCAAAACTTTGAACTAATTGCATACCAGCACCAAAATCTCTGTACAATTTATAATTTGAAACACTTGCGTTTTCTAATTCAAATTCGTTCCATTGTACTCTGTTTTTAAAAAAATCTGCAAGCGTAACTTCTAAAAAAATTGTTCTTCCAATGGTAGAATAATGATCTTCATTACAAGAATCATTAGCAACAACTTGGTAATAATAAGAACCCGTATTTGGGTCTGTAATGGTATCTTTTGTATATTTATTAGGATTATTTTGTGTTAAAATACTAAAATCATCTTTTCTAATTTCATTACTTGGTCTTAATACATCTTGATTTTCATTCTTTAATTTAAAATTTGTAATTTCTGCCATTGTATCTATGTAATAGTAAACATCAATTTCGTTTTGAGCATTTACTGTTAAATATTCTATTATAAAATCTGTAGGTGGTTGTACTATTTGTGCAATTATTTCTTGCCACTCGCTTGTGCTTCTTACTGCTCCTGCATCATCTATTAGTTCTACTCGAAAATACATAGTGTCGCCATCTAAAAAATCAAAGAAATTAAAATCTGTAGCTGCTAAAGCTTGGTTTGCAACAACAGTTGTATCAGAACCATTTCCTACCAAAATATTATAGGTTAAATTCGGAGCATCAGGATATGGATAATCAAATTGTTCCCAAGTAAGCGTGATTAATTGTTCGCATCTATCTTGTGTTAAATCAGTAATAAGTATTGGGCAATATCCTTCAGGATTATAAGCACTTGGGTTTCCGCAGCCATCAATTATAGAAATTGTATATAAACCACATTCATCAGAAAGACCAATATTGTCACAGAAAGTTGTATCAGTTATATTTGATGTACTTCCTATTTGAATAACAGTTCCATTTGCTTGTAAAATACCTATATCATAACCTACTGTTTGAGAATATGGGCTTTGTTGCCAAGTAATTTCAATACAATAAGGATTTTCTTGAATATCTACATTAATAATTTCGATACTTGCGTTGGAAAATTCGTTTGTAGCCGTATTTGAAATAATTGGTGGATTTCCAGGGCAATTATAATTAAATACTATATAATAATACCAAATAGGGCCGCCACCAGCTGGCAAATCATGAACAGACGTAAGTTGTGCTGCATTGTTAATGGTTTCTATTAAAGAAAAAGCACCGCTTGGCGTTTCAGAACCCCAAACTTCATAACTTTGAAAAGGGCCACAAGGCACTGCAGGAGCAGAAAAATCTATAGTGTTTTGTAATGGCGAAACACCCGCAGGTCCAGTAACGCAATTTATTTCTTGTGCAGTTACATTTAATGAAACAAAAGTCATAAATACTACTGCAAGCCAATGTTTAAGTTGTATTGTTTTTTTCATAAGTTTATCCTACAATTATTTTATACATATTTTCAAAGTCTAAATACTTTATAGCTAAGGCTTTAATTTTTTCTGGGGTTATTTTTTCTACAACTTCTAGTTGTCTGTTTATATGATCTTCTGTTAAACCCAGTGGTAAAAGAGTACTCAACTTATTTGCCATTCTCATAGAACCATCTACACTTTTCATAATACGTCCTTTGTGGTAATTTTTTACCATAAGTAATTCTTCTTCAGAAATTAACTCATTTTTTAAACGATTTATTTCAAAAGATATTTCACGTAGTGTATCTTCTTGATATTCTTTGCCTACATCTGTAGCTATACAAAAATACGATCCTTTGGTAAAACTAGAAACAAATGAATAAATTCCATAAGTATATCCTTTATCTTCTCGGATGTTTTTCATTAATCTTGAACCAAAATAGCCACCAAAAATTCTATTCAATATTTCAAAATATAAATATTCTTCATCGGTAGCAGTCAATGAAAGCGGCATTCCTATTCTAATAGACGATTGTACACTTTCTGGTTTAGAAATAATATATTCCTTTTCTGTAGCAGAAATAAATGGTTTTACTTCAATTTTTTCTTTATCGTAAAGTTTTATACTTCCCAATATTTTATTGATAAGCTGCAGCGTGTTTTCTTCTATTTCTCCAGAAAGAATTAATGTACTTTGTTCGCTAAGTAAAAATCTTGAATGGTAATATTTTACTAAATCTTCTTTTTCAATATTAGAAATCATTGCTTCTGAGGTCAATTTGCCACAGTTGTGATTAGCACCAAATATAAATTCATTAAATTTTATTGAAGCTACATACTCGTTTTTTTCTTGATTAAGTTTTAGTTTTTGAATATGCTTGTGTTTTGCAATTTTTAGTTCTTCTTCTGGAAAACTAGCGTTCAATAAAATATCTTTTACTATGGGTAAAACATCTATAAGTTTTTCGCTTAGGCAACTTAAATCTAAAGAACTTGTAAATAAATTTGTAGAAATACCTAAATGTGCACCATGAAAGTCTAAAGCTTCTTGAATTTCTAATGCTGATTGGGTTTTTGTTCCTTTTTTTAATAAGGCGGCAGTCATAAAGGCTTCATAATCTTTTTGTTGATAATATTTACCAGCTTTTAAAACTATATTTAAATTTAAAACTGGCTCGGAGCAGCCTGAGTAATAATATATTGTAAGTCCATTATCTAGCCTATATAATTTTGCTTTTACCAAGTCTAAAAAATGTGGCATAATAACTCTTGGGGCAGTAGTTCTGTCTATCATTATTTTATTGCTTTATAGTTTAAAATAGAGCAGTTTTCAATATTCAAATATTTTTGAGCGCAATTTAAAACCTCATTTGTTTTCACTTCTTTATAAAACATTCTTTCATTGTTGAGTAAATCTAATTGGTTCATTTTTTTGAAATGTGCCATATTAAAAGTCTTACTTACATTGCTAATATTAGAAAAAGCCAAGTAATTAATAGCTTTATTTTTTACTTTTTCAAGTTCACGGCTTTCCAAGTTTCCTTTTTGAAGTGTATTTATAACGTCAAAAATATTTTTTTCTACTGTTTCAAAGTCTACATCTTCGTTCAAAGTTGCATCTATTACAATTAAACCATTTTCGTCACTTCCAGAAATAAAGCAATTGATGCTACTTACTAATTTTTGTTCTTTTACCAGCTTTTGGTAAAGCCTAGAAGTTGTGTTTTCGCCCAAAATATCACTCAATAAATCTACTGCATAATAATCTTTATCTAATCGAGAACAAATATGAAATGCCAAGTACAATTTATCTAAAGGAACTTTTGCTTCTAGAGTTTTTCTTCTGGTTTGTGTTTGTTTTGCTTCTTTTTCTAATACAATAGTATTTGCTTTTCCAGGTTCTATGGCGCCAAACCATTTTTTGGCAAGTTGTTCTATTTCACTTGTTTTCACATTTCCTGCAACAGTCAAAATAGCATTTTTTGGTCTATAAAATTCATAAAAAAACTGCTTTGTTTCTTCTAAAGTTATAGATTCTATATGTTGTAAATTATAGCCAATTGTAGGCCATTTGTAAGGGTGTGTTTTATAAGCCAAATCAGAAATACCGTGCCACAAATCGCCATAAGGTTTATTAATATAGTTTTCCTTAAATTCTTCACTTACTACAGAAATTTGTGTGTCTAAACTTTCTTGGTTAAAATCTAATTCAAGCATTCTGTCAGATTCTAACCAAAAGGCTGTTTCTATATTTGTAGCAGGAAGTGTTTCGTAATAATTTGTAAAATCATTGGTAGTAAAAGCATTATTATCGCCACCAGCTTTTTGCATTTCGCTATCAAATTCTTTTATATTTTTAGAGCCTTCAAACATAAAATGCTCAAACAAATGTGCAAAACCTGTTTTAGATTCTTTTTCGTGCTTTGCACCTACGTTATATAAAATATTTACCGTAGCAAGTGGTGTCGTTTTATCTTCGTGTACTAATACTTTTAAACCATTTTGTAGTTCAAATTCATCAAATTTTATCATATTTTTTGCTTGGTATATTTTAACCGAATAAAAACTTTGTACTAGCTTCTATATCGTTATGTAAAACTCTATCTTCTTCAATAAAAGGAACTATTTTTCTGTAATCTGCAATAAATTCTTCTATAGTATCAGAAGATTTTAATGGTTTTCTAAATTCTAAAGCCTGCGAACCAGTAAGCAATTCAATTCCAATAATTCGTTGTACATTTTTTAATACTGTATAACATTTTGTAGCAGCATTTGCGCCCATACTTACATGGTCTTCTTGCCCGTTTGAAGAAGAAATAGTATCTACTGAAGATGGTGTGCAAAGTTGTTTGTTTTTTGAAACTATAGAAGCCGCCGTATATTGTGGAATCATTAATCCAGAATTTAATCCAGAATTTTTTACTAAAAAAGCAGGTAAATTTCTTGTTCCAGAAAGCATTTTGTAGGTTCTTCTTTCAGAAATACTTCCCAATTCTGCAATTGCCAAGCACAAATAATCTAAAGCCATAGCAAGCGGCTGACCGTGAAAATTTCCACCAGAAATAATTTTATCTTCTTCTGGAAAAACATTTGGATTATCGGTTACACTATTTATTTCTGTTGTAATAGTTTCTTCTACTTGTCTAAAAACATCAAAACTTGCGCCATGAACTTGCGGAATACATCTAAAAGAATATGGATCTTGCACAGCTGTTTTTTCTTGAGCAAAAATTTCACTTCCTTTTAAAGTTTTTAAAACACGTTCTGCTGTTTTTATTTGCCCTTTATGTGGTCTTACTTTATGCACTAAATAGTTAAATGGTTCTGGTCTGCAATCAAATCCTTCTAAAGAAACACAGGCTGTTAATTTTATTTTTTCTTTTAATTCTTTAGCTTTTAGTAAAATATGTGTTCCAAAAGCTGCCATAAACTGCGTACCATTTAGTAATGCTAAACCTTCTTTAGATTGTAATTTTAATGCTTTCCAATTCATTTTTTGTAAAAGCAGTTTTCCATCTATAACTTCACCTTTATAATTTACTTCTCCTAGTCCCAAAAGTGGTAAACTTAAATGTGCCAGCGGTGCTAAATCTCCAGATGCGCCAAGTGAACCAAATTCATAAACCAATGGTAAAATGTCATTATTATACATTTCAATAAGTCTTTCTACTGTTTGTAAAGCAGCTCCAGAATGACCAAAACTCAAGGACTGAATTTTTAGGAAAAGCATTATTTTTACTATTTCTTTAGGTATTAAATTTCCTGTACCACAAGCATGTGAAACTACTAAATTGTATTGCAGCTGTGAGGTTTCTTCTTTTGAAATAGCAATATCACAAAGCGAACCGAAACCTGTATTGATACCATAAAACAAATCGTCAGAGTTATTTAACTTGTCGTCTAAATATTTTCTACATTGCTCTATTTTTGCTTTAGCTTTTTTAGATAATTCTAGTATAGCCTTAGAATCAATAATTTCTTTGATGTCTTTTATACTTAAATGATGGTTGGTTATTTGGTGTTTGTTCATATTATATATTTTTGGCAGCTTTTTTAATTTCACTTATAGTTAATTCCAAAGGAATTACTATATTATAGTGAGAAAGATTTTCTATATATTCGTTACTGTAATTATGATATTCTATATTCTTATTCTCTTTCCAATAAAATGGATCTTCTGCGTGTAATAGTGGTCTAATTTTATTATAAGGGAATTCTGTAGGTAATTTTTTTGCTTTTCTATTTTTTGAATCCCAATATTTTTCTGCAAAAGCTTTGTTTACATTTGTTGGAGATTGAAAGATATATACAATATTATCTTTTGGGATGTTAAAAGTTTTTGATAAGTCAAATATTCTATTTTGAATACCACCATCAAGAGAATTTCTGTCCCATCCAATTGTAGTTTTAATTTCCAAAATAAATAAATTTTTATTCTCAATTTTGTCGCATCAAAAATACATATACACATGGAACAAACAAAAAATAACAAACAGTACCAGGAGGCGATGGCTTCAATTAAAAATCTAAGAGACACAAGAACATCTAGTTCAAAAGCACCTATGTCAAAGACAATAACATTAAAAATGTTAGGATTAATAATGTTTGGTCTTATTTCGGCTGTGATATTATACTATATAGATAATGGTGTTTACAGAGAAAAGCTTGCAATATGTTTGGCTATTATATCCTTTGCACTGCTATTAAAATTTTCTAATAAAAATTAATTAAATCAAAAAAAATAAAAGTTATGTTGAAAAATAAAGAAAAACAAGAGGTTGAAGTAAACCAAAAAATTCAGTTAGTTGATGGTAAATTTACACCGTCAGAGGCATCTCATGTGGTGAATTGCTTAATTGACGAAAAAATAAATTTTCATAAACTTCAAGCATTATGCTGGTACGAAGGAAATCACGATGCTGATACTACATATTGTGATAAACGAGAAAAGGAATTGAGAGAGGAAAAGAAAATAAAGCATATTTCACTCATCCAACTAATGCGCTGAAAGTTAAAAATGGTTGGCTTGTTGGATTTAATCGTGGAGAATGGAGTGGCGCACTTTATTGGTATAGTGAAAATGGAAAAGAAAAATATTTGATTAAGGACAAAAACGTTCATAATATACTTCAACTTGGCGACAGAATTTATATTACTCAAGGTCTTGCACATTTAAGTGGAGATTTCGGAACAATAAGTGAAATCGCATTTAATAAAAAAAAATGGTTTGTAGCAAAAACGGAGAAATTAAGTGGATGTCCATTTCAATCCAACAATCCCCACAATAATCAACCCGATACACATCAAGCGAACAGCATTCTTCGGCTCGCCAAATAGCATCATTCCCAGGATGACGGTGCCAATGGCGCCAATGCCCGTCCAGACCACATAGGCCGTCCCCATCGGAATCTCGCGAAGCGCGAATGACAGACAAACCATGCTAATACTCATGGCGACCACGGTTCCCACGCTGGGCCACATCTCCGTAAATCCATCCGTGAATTTCAATAATGTGGCCCACACAATTTCAAAGAACCCAGCGACCAACAACAACGTCCATGCCATATCCTTTAGCTCCTTTTGTCTACTTCACCATATTACGGCAGTTTTTGTTTACTATGGGATGATGTAGTGTAACTCATACGGCATGAAGAGCAATGCAAGGCGATTTCACGAAGAGCTCTGGTAGGGAAGAGTCATCTAGAATCGCTGTTAGAAAGAACAATGCCCTTGCTTTGCTCTGTTTCATGATTATCTAAAGTGGAAAGAGTCGCTGTTTTG
>CAKZQD010000053.1 GCA_937139485.1 uncultured Bacteroidota bacterium
TACATCCGTCAAAGCCTATGTAATTTAAGCTTTGTTTTTATTCCCTAAAGTAAAAATGACTTGTTTTTTGTTTTCGTTTTGTTTGTAATTTAGCTTTTTAGCTGCCTATTTTACTTTCATTTTGTTTGTTTTTGCATATTTTGCCTTTCAAGTTTTGCTTTTTTGATGTTTTTACTCGATTTTGGGCATAAAAGGTGCTGTTCTCTGATTTTTGCAAATCAAAAAATATAGCCTTAGTTTAAATATGAAAGTAAAATAGTAGGCAAATGAGCAGGTGGAGACCTACTTCTTGCTATCTTTTTTACTACAATCATTTTTCCTTTTTTGCAAAATGGACAGCTTTTTTATTTCCGTTTTCTGCCTGTATTTCTTGAATAAGCATAATTACGAACAGTCTGTACTATTCAACAATGAGTCCCGTGCTGAACTAAATCCTTCAAAGTGTATGTAATTTTAATTATTCAGATGATTTAGTTTTTTTTGATTATTTTTATTTACACAATTGCTAATGGCCTTACAATAATTAAGTATTGGTTTTTTCTTATGAAATTAATTTCCTTATAAATAAATATAATGAACACACTCATTTCCCCAAAAAAGCTTAAATTTGCCAACCTTAAAAATCATACATTATGACAACTAACGAAATATCAAAATTACTTGGAGATTCTAAAGCAAAAGATTTATTAGAATTTAATAATCCAAAAATTTCTAAAGATAGAATTCACGTACCTCAACCAAACTTTATAAACGATGTTTGGAGAGACAGTAACCGTTCTAATCAAGTACTTAGAAGTATTAAAGATCTTTATGCAAACGGAAGGTTAAAAGATACAGGATATGTTTCTTTTTTACCTGTAGATCAAGGAATTGAGCATTCTGCAAGTGCATCTTTTGCTCCAAATCCAGATTATTTCGATCCAGAAAATATTGTAAAACTGGCAATAGAAGCAGAATGTAACGGTGTGGCTTCTACATTTGGTGTTTTGGCTAATGTAAGTAGAAAATACGCACACAAAATTCCATTTATTGTAAAAATAAATCACAACGAATTGTTAAGCTATCCAAATACTTTTAACCAAATAATGTTTGGAAAAATAAAAGATGCTTGGAATATGGGCGCAGTAGCAGTTGGAGCAACAATTTATTTTGGTTCTGAACAGTCTGAAAGACAAATAGTAGAAATTGCAGAAGCTTTTGAATATGCTCACCAACTTGGTATGGCAACAGTTTTATGGACTTATTTAAGAAACCCAAATTTTAAAGTAGATGGTAAAGATTATCACGTTTCTACAGATTTAACAGGGCAAGCAAATCATATTGGAGTTACCATTCAAGCAGATATAATAAAGCAAAAATTACCTGAAAACAATGGTGGTTTTAATGCAGTAAATTTCTCAAAAACACATCCAAAAGTATATTCTGAATTAACATCTGATCACCCAATTGATCTATGTCGTTACCAAGTAGCAAACTGCTATATGGGAAGAGTAGGATTAATAAATTCTGGTGGTGCGTCTGGAGGAGATTCTGACAAAGCAGATGCCGTAGCAACAGCAATAATAAATAAAAGAGCTGGCGGAATGGGATTGATTTTAGGAAGAAAAGCTTTCCAGAAGCCTTTAGCAGAAGGTGTTGATATTATTAATTCGGTACAAGATGTGTATTTGAATAAAGATATTACTATCGCTTAAATATTTTCTTTTAAATTTGTTTACCCTAAATAGGCATTATGAGTGATGAGAAAAAAAACTGGTTTCAAAGAATTTCTGAAGGAATTTTAACCCCAAGTAATAAAAAGAAAGACGTTCCTGCAGGTTTGTGGTTTAAATGTCCAAAGTGTAAAAAACGTATCCCACAAAATGAACACAAAGACAATCTTTGGGTTTGTTCTTGTGCTTATCATGATAGAATAGCACCAAAAAATTATTTTGATATTTTATTTGATACTCCTAGGTATAAATTGCATTTTGAAAATCTTACAGCTAAAGATCCTTTAGAATTTAAAGATTTAAAAGATTATCCTTCAAGATTAGAACAAGCAAAAACAAAATCTGGTGTAAATGAAGCCATTCAAGTTGCTGTAGGTAAAATGAATGAACAAAGAACTGTTATAGCTGCTATGAATTTCGCATTTATAGGTGGTTCTATGAACTCTGTAGTTGGAGAAAAAATTTCTAGAGCTATAGATTTTTGTATCGAAAATAAATTGCCACTTGTTATTATAAGTAAATCAGGTGGAGCACGTATGATGGAAGCAGGTTTATCGCTTATGCAAATGATAAAAACTTCAGCAAAATTAACACAACTTGCTAAAGCAAAATTGCCATATATTTCTTTAATGACAGATCCTACCACAGGTGGTGTTACGGCATCTTTTTCTATGCTTGGAGATTTAAATATTGGAGAACCAGGCGCATTGATTGGTTTTGCTGGTCCAAGAGTAATTAAAGATTTTACCAATAAAAAAACATTGCCAGACGGATTTCAGTCTTCTGAGTTTTTATTAGATAAAGGTTTCTTAGATTTAATCGTAGAAAGAAAAGATTTAAAAGAAAGAATTTCTGAGTCTATTTCTATATTAATGAATAAATAGTTTTTGAAGTAAACGAGTACTAAAGTAACAAGTATTTAAGTATATAGTTCACAAAAATACTTAAAGACTTGTTACAAAAATACTTAGGACTTAAATACTTGAAGACTTGTTACAAAAATACTTACGACTAAAATACTCATTACTAAAATACTTATGACTAAAATACTCATTACAAAAATACTTACGACTCAAATACTTATTACTTAAATAATTACGACTTATGACTAAGAAAAAAGGTTTTGGAACGCTTCCCGTATTTTTAACTACAATTTCAACCATTTTAGGAGCAATTCTATTCCTTAGATTTGGTTGGGCTATTGGTCACGTAGGTTTTTGGGGTGTTATTGGTATTATTGTGCTGGGTCATATTGTTACTATTAGTACAGCAATGGCTGTTTCAGAAATAGCTACCAATCAAAAAGTAGAAGGCGGCGGAGCGTATTTTATCATTTCCCGCTCTTTTGGTATCGATATTGGTGCAGCTATTGGTATCGCTTTATATTTAGCACAAGCCATTAGTGTTGCCTTTTATGTTATAGCTTTTTCGGAAGCATTTCACCCATTGTTTAATTATTTTGGTTATGTAATGACAGACACAAGACTCATTGCCTTACCAGCAATGGCATTACTTACTGTTCTTATATTAACTAAAGGTGCAGATTTAGGAGTAAAAGCACTTTATGTAGTTTGTGCAATATTGTTTGTTGCAATTATTCTATTTTTTGCAGGTTCTACAGATTATATACCTCCAGCAAATAGATTGAGTTTGGTTGTAGAAAACCCAGAATCATTCTTTTATGTATTTACTATTATTTTTCCTGCATTTACAGGTATAGCAGCAGGTTTAGGCTTGTCGGGCGATTTAGAAAAGCCAAAAAGATCAATTCCTTATGGTACATTATCTGCAACTTTGGTAGGAATGGTTGTTTACTTTTTTATAACCTATAAGTTTACAATGAATGCAAGCCCTGCAGATTTGGCAAATATTGAAAATGGTAACAATGTAATGTCTCAGATAGCATCTTGGGGACCAGCCGTGCCAATAGGTTTAGCAGCTGCAACTATTTCTTCTGCACTTGGCTCTATAATGGTAGCACCAAGAACATTGCAGGCACTTGGAGCAGATAAAGTATTTCCTACAAAAACGGTAAATAGCTGGTTTGCAAAAGAAACTTTAAAAAGTAAAGAGCCTTTAAATGCAACATTAATATCTTGTGTTATTGCTTTTGCTTTTGTAGCGGTTGGTGATGTAAACTTTGTAGCACAAATTATTTCTATGTTTTTTATGGTTACTTATGGTGCTATAAATTTAGTATCGTTTTTTGAGCATTTTGCTGCAGATCCATCTTACAGACCTACTTTTAAATCTAAATGGTATATTTCTCTTATTGGTGGAATTGCATGTTTTGGTTTAATGTATAAAATGGATTTTACTTATGCTTTAATAAGTACTTTTTTTATGGTCGTAATTTATTTTACGGTTTCTTACTTTAATGAAGAAAAACAAGCCGTTTCTAAAATTTTTCAAGGCGTTATTTTTCAAATAAGTAGAAATTTGCAGCTCTTTTTACAAAAATCTAATACAGATATAGATGGAAACGATTGGAGACCTTCGGTAGTTTGTTTATCAAAAAATTATTTTGAAAGATTAGATGCATTTGATTTACTAAAATGGGTTTCTCAGAAATATGGTTTTGGAACATATATTCATTTAGTAGATGGATATTTATCGAAAGAAAATAGCGATAAGTCTAAGAAATTGGTAACAGACGTAATAGAACTAACTAAAGACACAAAGAACAAAATATTTTTTGGTTCAGTTGTGAGTCCGTCAATTACAACAGCTATAGCACAAGTTATTCAATTACCAGGTATTACAGGAAAGCAAAACAATACTATACTTTTTGAATATAATAGAGAAAATCCTGAAAAAGAAAACTTACAAGATTTTATAAATAATTTTTCATTAGTAAAAGCCTTAAATTTTGATACTTATTTGCTAAGAAGTTCTTCTCGAAGCTTTGGTTTTCAGAAACATATTCATATTTGGATTACCGATAGAGATTATATTAATGCTAATTTAATGATTTTGACAGCCTATATTATATTAGGTCATAAAGATTGGAAAAATGGAGAAATTAAAATTTTCAGTTTATCAAAAGTAGAAAAATTGAAAGACCACAAAGCCGAACTTGAAAATATTATCAAAGAAGGTAGAATTCCTATTTCTATGAACAATATAGAAATTATTGCCAATACTGAAGGTGTAGATAGTAGAGAATTGATCAATGAAAAATCTAACCTAGCAGACTTAACAATAATAGGATTTAGATCGGCGGCATTGAAAAGAAATGGCGAAGAAATTTTTGATGGCTATGATAATATTGGTAATATATTATTTGTAAACAGCACCAGCGAAATTGAGATTGTATAGTTTATAAATTGAATGCTTTATAGAAAAAAGTATAAATCATTCTTCCATTTTTGTTTCTAACTTAGGATATTTTAATTGTAAATTCTCCAAAGTTTCAACTAGTTTTCTAAGCACTAAAACTTCTTTCCAGTGGTTTTCATCTGCGGGAATAATATTCCACTCAAAAGGAGCAGAGCAGTTGTCTATAAGGTCTTGATAATAAGATCTAAATTTGTCCCAATGTTTTCGCATTTCCCAGTCGCCATCATTGTGTTTCCAATATTTTTCTGGGTTTGTCATTCGTTCTTTTAAGCGAATTTCTTGTTCTTCTTTTGAAGTATGCAAATAAAATTTTAGAATAATAGTATTGTTTTGTGCTACAATTTCTTCAAAGTTGTTAATAATTTTGAAACGTTTTTTGGCTAAATCATCATCTACAAAACCTAGCATTCTGGTTACCAATACATCTTCATAGTGCGAACGGTTAAAAACTTTTATTTCACCTTTTTTTGGCGTTTCTTTGTGTACACGCCATAAAAAATCATGCGCTAATTCTTCTTTAGAAGGCACTTTAAAAGATTTTACCGATATTCCATAAGCAGGTATTTTTGAAAAAACATTTTTTACTAAACCATCTTTTCCGCTGGCATCCATTCCTTGTAAAACTATCAGTAAGCTATATTTTCCTTCGGCATACATTTTGGTTTGAAGCAACAATAATTTTTCTTTTAATGCTTTAATTTCCTTTTTTGTTTCCTTTTTAGAAAAATTTTTTGGTGGCTTTGTCGAAATCTTGTTTAAAATCATATTTGTAAATTTAAATCATAAAAGGCATTAAAGTAAATGATTTCACAAAAACTTGCTGACTGTGTAGAATTAAACATAAATCTCTTACTTTTGAAATTCAATGATTGAAAATTTAAATAAAGCAGAAAAAATAATAAACGCCACTAAATGGAAAAAGCTAAGCAGCAATCCATATTATTATGTATATGCTTATGTTTATAAAAATGTAATTTATCCTTTTTCAAAAAAAACGAAATTAGTAAAACGTAAAACTTTTTTTGATGAAATATTTTATATAAAACTTCCAGCCGCTTTAGATATTTTTATATATGGAACAAAAAGTCATTCATCTGAAATTCGCCTGGCAAAATTTATATTGAAGTACTTAAAACCAAACAATACATTTGTAGATGTTGGTGCGCATTTTGGTTTTTTTAGTTTATTGGCAGCAAGTATTTTAAAAAGAGAAGGAAGCGTGATTAGTTTTGAAGCAGCTGCATATACGTTTGATGTTTTGAAAAAAAATACAGAAAACCATCAAACGATAAAAATTAATCACAAAGCATGTAGTAATCAAAATGAAATTCTAGATTTTTATGAATTTCCTATAGACTATTCTGAGTATAATGCATTGAATAAAAAACAATACGAAAATTCTGATTGGTTGGAAAAAAAACAACCAAAAAAAGTGAGCGTGCAAGCTGTGAGACTTGACGAAGAATTGAAAAATTTAGACATCGATATTATAAAAATAGATGTAGAAGGCGCAGAATTTGAAGTAGTAGAAGGAATGAAAAGAATTTTGGAAAACAAAAAAGTCAAATTTATTGTTTTAGAATTTTTAGATTTTTCTCTCAAAACAAGCCCGCATTTACAAGCAGCAGAATATCTTATTAAACACAATTTTATGCCTTTTGCAATTACTAAAGATGGATTTTTGGAAAGCATAAAGGAAAATAATTTTGCAGTATATTTAGAAAAAATAAGATTAAAATCTGACAATATCGTTTTTAAAATTGAAGAATAATAAGTAATTTTAAAGCATTAATTAACCAAACTAAAAATAAAAAAATGACAACGCAAGAAGTAGCAGAAAAGTATTACAAAATGGCTCAAGAAGGAAACTGGGCAGGTATTCAAAGTGATTTGTATGCAGAAGATGTAGTGAGTATAGAAAAAAATAGAGAAGGCGAATGGTGGACAGCCAAAGGAAAAGAAGCTTTAATACAAAAAGGAAAAGAATGGAATGAAGGAATTGAAGAATTTCATTCTGGATATACAAACGAACCAATTGTAGCAGGTACACATTTTTCTTGTGCAATGGGAATGGATATAACTATGAAAGGTGCTGGTAGAATGAAAATGGACGAAGTTTGTGTTTTTGAAGTAAAAGATGGTAAAATTGTGAAAGAGCAGTTTTTTTACTAGATATATTTAAGTTTTAAATAAAAATAATGAAAAATAAAATAAATATTTTACTTTTATCTGTAAGCTTGTTGTTTTTTAGTTCGTGTAGTAAAAGTATTTCTACAGCCAAAGAACTTGATGGACGATGGAAACAAATAGAAGCTTATGAAAATGGAATAAAAGTCCCATTATTTAATGGAGATTCTATAGACGGTGTTTTTGTAGAGAATACAGAAGAATTTAAAAACTTTATTATTTTTAATTATTATAATAAAAATACTCGATTAGAAATGCTATTAGAATATTCGAAAGTCAATTTCAATTCTAATGTTGCAAGGTTTACTGATGAATTGGAAACTAATAGTGCTGGTAATTTTGACATTACTACAAATGGAAAACGTTTAGAAATTGCTAACGATCCAGAATTGTATAGTGAAATAGAACTAAATGAAAATTTATTAGTGATTTCTCCATTTGGTAATAAAAAAAATAAAAATGTTTATTCTCGTGAGTAAACGTTTTTTTAAACAAAACAAAAAAGTCGGATATTCATATCCGACTTTTTTGTTTTTCAGTTCTGTAAAATGAAAACACTTGAAATGATGAAGTAATAAGTGTGAATGTAGTGTAAAAAATATTTAATCTATAAAAAATGATAGCAACGCAAAGGCAATACTTCAAATTCTAATTTCGTTTAAAGAAAAACAGCACTAAAAACTACAATTATAAAGCAAATACCAATGCAATGTGTATAACAGCTATTGACTTACAGATGCTCTAGTGCTATTTTTGCTTATTAATAAATTATTAAAAATACAATGCCAATGAAATGGTTTACAACATATAGTTTTCTTTTTATAATGATGTTTTCTGTCTTTGTATTAAAGGCACAAGAAACAGCAATTTATTCAGAAAGAAACCTTCACTTTAAAAACGGTTTGGAGCTAATAGACGAAAAAATTTATTTAGCTGCACAAAAAGAATTTGAAATTGCTCACAAGCAAACTAAAGATTTGTTGGATAATGAGCAAGAAGTTATAAATATAATGAGCGAGTATTACTATGCATTTTGTGCCTACAAACTAGATTTGCCAAATACAGAATTGCTTTACAAAAACTTTATAAAAGCACATCACGAAACTGAATACAGACGTTTGGCTTATTTCGATTTAGGAAACTATTTCTTCAATAAAAAACAAACTTCCGAAGCACTTAAATGGTATGAAAAAGTAGATAAAAGTGATTTAAGCAGAGAAGATTTAATTATCTACAAATTTAATATGGCTTATACTTACTTTAAAAGAAAAAAATTTAGAGAAGCAAAACCACTATTTAGAGCCATTAAAAATGCAAAAAATGATTATCAAGAACCAGCAAACTATTACTATGGTTTTATTTCTTTTTATGATAAAGATTATAAAGAAGCTCAAAAAAGTTTTGAAGCACTAAAATCATCAAAATTATATAAAAGAGTTGTGCCATATTACTTAGTACAGATTTATTTTATGAGAGATGATTTCCAAAAAACTATTGATTATGCAAAACCACTTTTAGCAGACAAAAAAACAAAAAACCTCAAGGAAATTAATCATATAGTTGGGCAAGCATATTTCGAATTGGGTAATTATGAGGCTAGTATACCTCTTTTAACAAATTATATAGAAAATACCAGAAAAGTTTCGAAAGAAGAAATGTTTCAATTGGCTTTTGCTCAGTACAAATCCAACAATTATTCAGAGGCAATAGAAAATTTACGTCCTTTGAGTGTAGTTGAAGATTCTTTAGGGCAAAATGCAATGTATTTATTAGGAAATTCTTATTTGAATACAGGAAATAAAGCTCTGGCACGTGATGCATTTTTAACAGCTTCATCTTTAAATTTAGATGCTTTTATTACAGAAGTTTCTACTTTTCAGTATGCTAAACTTTCTTATGAACTAGACTACTACAATATTGCCACAAATTCTTTAACTGCTTTTATAGAAAAGTACCCAAGTTCAAGCTACAAGTCTGAAGCTTTAAGTTTGGTAAGTAATGTATTGTTGAAAACAAAAAACTATGCACGTGCTATAGAAATTATAGAAGGAAATAATATTTCTGGTTCAAAAATAGATGCCACATATCAAAAAGTTACTTTGTTTAGAGCCGTAGAATTACATAACGATGGCAACGATGCCGAAGCTTTAATTTTGGCAGATAAATCTATGCGTAAAAATATAGATCAAGATTTGAAAGCACAAGCAGTTTTCTTGAAAGGACTTGTATTTTACAATCAAGAAAAATATGGAGAAGCAATTGCAGCATTTTCTTGGTTTAAACAATTTAATATTGTAAATAAAGAAGATTGGGCAAGCAAAAAACTGGCAAATTATAATATTGCTTATGCAAATTTTAAGCAAAAAAAATATAGCAAAGCAGCTACATATTTCGAAGAAGCACTTGGCAGGTTTAGTATGACTTCTTCTTCAGAAAGACAATTTATAGCAGATGCAACACTGAGAAATGCAGACTGTTTATTAATGATAAAAAGTTATAATAAAGCATTGGTAAACTATGATAAAGTTATAGATAACAATTGGGGAGCAAAAGAATATGCTTTGCTTCAAAAGAGTTTGATTTATGGTTTGCAAGGAGAATATACTTCTAAAATTTCAACTTTGGAAAGCTTGTTAAGCCAATATCCAAAATCTAATTATGCAGCAGAATCTCAATTTGAAATTGCAGATGCTTTTTTGCAACAAAACAATATTCAGGCTTCAATAAATTCTTTCGATAAGTTTATTAGAAAATATCCAAATAGTCAGTTAATGGCAGAAGCATATTTAAAACTTGGTTTGTTGTATTCTAATGCAGGAAAAGACAATAAATCTTTAGAAGCTTATAAAAAAGTAGTTATAAATTACCCAAATTCTGAAGAAGCAACAGAAGCACTTATTGCCTTAAAAGGGCTTTATGTAGCTATGGGAAGACCAAACGATTATATAAAATTTGTAGAAAACGAAGCAGGTTTGAGCGTTTCTGTTTCAGAGCAAGAAAAATTAATGTTTCAAAGTGCCGAAGAAAAATATATGTCTGGTGATTGTATTAATGCAGTAGATATTATAGACGAATATTTAACACTTTTTCCAAATGGAGCATCAAATTTAGACGCTCATTATTACAGAGCAGACTGTTCATTTAAAGCTAAAGGCTACACACAAGCTTATGCAGATTATAAAACCGTAGCCGGAAAAGGACAAAGTAAATACTTAGAAGAATCTTTGCTAAAAGCGACTTATGTAGCTTATGAAGTGAATGAAAACTTTCAAGAAGCAAACTTTTTATATAACGACTTATATAAATTTGCCGCATTGAAAAGCAATAGAGAAATTGCTCAAATTGGTTTAATGAGAACTTATTTTAAATTAGGTTCAAATACAGAAGTGCTTCGCTACGCCAATGAAGTTTTAAACGATACCGATATTAATTTAGAAGTAAAGCAAGAAGCAAATTTTTATAAAGCAAAAGCCTTGTTTGAAACTAATAAAATAAACCAAGCAGAAGTTGTATTTCAAGAAGTAGTAGCAGAACAAAGTATGAGTAAAATAAAAGCAGAATCGGCTTATCATTTAGCTTTAATTAAATACAAAAAAGCTGAGTTTGAAGCATCAAAAACAGATTGTTTTAGTATTAAAAACGAATATGCTTCTTATACTTATTGGGTGGTAAAAACTTTTATTTTACTGTCAGATAATTATGCAGCCTTAGATAATGTTTTTCAAGCAAAAGCAACATTGCAAAGTATTTTAAATAACTATTCTGGAGACCAAAAAATTATAGATGAAGCACAACAAAAATACGATGCTTTAGTAGCACAAGAACTAAAAGATTCAAAATTAGATTTAGATGAAGATGGAGGAGATGAGCTTGAGTTTGATGAGGAGTAATGATTAATGAGTGAATGATTTAATGATTCAATGAATGAATGATTTAATGATTCAATAAATGAATGATTTAATGATAGAATATCGCTCCATTAATATTTTGTTGTGAATTATTTTTGTATTAAAAAGAAAAAAATTATATGACTGAAAAGGAAGTTTTTATTGAGCAAATGAAAAACAGAACTAAGAAATTTGCTGTTGATGTTATTAATTTTTGTGACACTCTTAAAAAAGTTAAAGCTTCAAATGTAGTAACGTATCAATTGGTAAAATCTGCAACTTCTACTGGTGCAAATTATCGAGCCGCTTGTAGAGGAAGGTCTCAAAAGGAATTTTTTAGTAAAATGTGTATTGTAGTAGAAGAAATAGACGAAACTGAATATTGGCTTGAGATTATTAAAGAAGCAGAATTGACTTTAAATATAATTGAGTTAAAAAGATTATTAAAAGAAGCAA
>CAKZQD010000054.1 GCA_937139485.1 uncultured Bacteroidota bacterium
TTAAATAGAAACCCCTATTCTTATTGACTTCAAAAGACTTTTTATCACTTTTTTATTTTTTATCGGACAACAGTGAATATTTATTGCTATGTTTTTTTCGATATTAAATTGCATTTTTAAAAAGTAAAATCAAAGTAGTAGTGAGTTTAATTCAAAAAAACTGTTTCAAAAATAATTCTATTCTACCGCTCTAGCAGCTGTTATTTTATTAAAAAACAAAAAATAATCGTAGCCATACTTTCTATCTTCCATTTTATATAGAAAATTTTCACAAGGAAATTCATCTTTACAAGACCAGTTTTTTTCGGGAAGCTTTTGAATTTCCAAACCATTACCAGAATCAAATCTAGCTGTTGCCTCAGACCAAGAAAAATTTATAGCAATTGTTTTAGCTAACTTTTTCTTAGTAAGTATTTTGTTTAAATACATTGCCATTGTTTTGTATTCAAACTTATTGTTCCAGACATTGTGCAAGTTGCCAGTTAATGAAATAATTTTTTTATCTGGGTTTTCTATAACAAGTTGCTTTAGATTTTCTGCCATTAAACTATCTCTGTTTAGTCTGTAATTATTTATATCTATTCCTTTTATGATTATTTTTTTGTTGTCATTTAATGAAGCAAGCATCTTGAGCCATGCGTTGTTTAACTTTCCATCTTTACTAAGTTTTGAAAAAAGTTTTTCTTTTAATAAGGCTACATTTCTATTTGAATTGTATGCAGAAATTTGTTCTTCACTTAGCTCTATTGCAAAAATTATGGAATCTTTTTTAGAAAACTCTGAAAGTGCTTTACTTAAAAATTCAGGTAACTGATTAATTCCATGAATTTCTCCAAACATTACAATATCATTGTTTTTTATATTGTTTAGGTATTTATTATTGTCTAAACACTTGAAACTATTTTTTTTAGGAACAAAAAAACATGAATCTATTTTTTGGCTATAAACTTCAAAAAGAATCAATATTTGGAAAATTAGGACAAAATATCTCATTTTTCAAATCTAACAATTATATTTCTTATCAAAAAGCTTTTTTTTATAAAGCAAAATTTAATCTTTAAAGTAAGGAAACTAAGATTCAAAAAATGAAAAGTTTATCTTTGCCCTATGCAGTATTTAAAAGTAGATAACTTATCTAAACGCTATGGCGAAAAATTATTATTTGAAGAGCTTTCTTTTGTTATAAATAAAGACGAAAAAGTAGCACTAATAGCCGCCAACGGTACAGGAAAATCTTCTATGATAAAAGCCCTATGCGGAATGGAAGCCGCAGATGGCGGTATTATAGATTTTCATAAAGATATTAGGGTAGATTTTTTAATGCAAGAACCAAATTTAAATCCAAAATTATCTATTCTGGAAAATATTTTGTTTTCAGACAACCCTGCTACTAAAGCAATTTTGGACTATGAAAATGCACTACTAGACGAAGAAAATTTTAATGCACTAAGCAATGCCATGCAAAAAATGGATGCCACTAATGCTTGGGATTATGAAGCAAGAATAAAAGAAATACTTTTTAAGCTAAAGATTTTTGAATACAATAAAAAAACAGGCGTACTTTCTGGTGGAGAAAAGAAAAGAGTTGCCTTGGCAAAAATTTTGGTAAACGAACCAGATTTTTTAATCCTAGATGAACCTACCAATCATTTAGATTTGGATATGATAGAATGGTTAGAAATATTTTTGACCAAACTAAAAGTAACCCTACTTATGGTAACACACGATAGGTATTTTTTAGAAAATATTTGCGATAAAATTATAGAACTCGAAAATGGTAAAATATATAATTATTCAGGAAATTATTCTGATTATATTGTAGCAAAAGAAGCACGAGTAGAAAACGAAAAATCTTCTGTACTAAAGGCAAAAAATCTCATGCGTACAGAAATAGAATGGATGCGCCGCTCACCAAAAGCAAGAGGAACAAAATCTAAATCAAGAATAAGTTCTTTTTACGAACTAGAAGATAAAGCCAAAAAACGTGTAGAACAAAAAGCCATAGAGTTTGATGTAGAACCAACAAGGCTAGGAAGCAAAATTGTAGAACTGCACAACATAAGTAAATCTTATGGAGAAAGAACTTTGTTTGAAAAATTTAATTATAAATTTCAACGTTTCGATAAAGTTGGAATTATAGGTGTAAATGGTTCGGGAAAATCTACTTTCTTGAAAATAATGACTGGTAAAATGGAAAGTGATACCGGAAAAGTGGTGATAGGAGAAACCATAAAATTTGGTTTGTATAACCAAGAAGGACTCGATATACCAGGAGATAAAAGACTGATAGAAGTTGTAAGAGAAAAAGGTGAATATATTCCTACTTCTGGTGGTGGAAAAATTACCGCTGCACAACTTTTAGAGAAATTTTTGTTTCCAAGAAGTCAGCATTTTGTTTATGTATCTAAACTAAGTGGTGGAGAGCGTAGAAGATTATATCTTTTGACTGTTTTGATAGAAAACCCAAACTTTTTAATACTAGATGAGCCTACAAACGATCTGGATATAATAACGCTTCAGGTACTAGAAACTTTCTTGTCGGAGTATAAAGGCTGTTTGCTTATAGTAAGTCACGATAGGTATTTTATGGACAAGCTAGTAGATCACGTTTTTGTATTTAATGACAATGGAAGCATTTCAGATTTCCCTGGAAATTATACTGAATATAGAAATAAAGTAGAGGAGTTAAAAGAAGAAAAACAAGCCAGTTCTAAAAAGAAAGCAGAAAAGAAGAAGGAAGAAAAACTAGAAGCGAAAAAAGAACCAACTATAAGCTACGAAGAACGAAAAACCTTCAACAGACTTGAAAAAGAAATAGAAAAATTAGAGAATAAAAAGAAAGATATTCATTCTAAAATGGCAGAAATAAGTACTGACTTTGAAAAAATAGCCGATCTTCAAAAAGAAATTAGAACCCTAGAAGAAAAAATAGATGAAAAATCTATGCTTTGGATGGAGTTGGGAGAGAAGATGTAGGTTTTGTTTGGAATAAATATTTTATACGAAACGGTAAGTTAATTACCCCATTGAATTTTCAGTTTTTTCAAAGGAACAGGATTCGCTTTTACCATTCTAAC
>CAKZQD010000055.1 GCA_937139485.1 uncultured Bacteroidota bacterium
TGCATGCGCCCATCAGTTGTGAATTGATTTCAAATTGTATATTTACATAAGATTTTGTTAGAGATTATGAAAAGTCTGGAGGTTGTGAATTGATTTCAAATTGTATATTTACATAAGGTCAACGTTTATATCTTGTTGATCTTCTGTAAGTTACATCGATTTTTGGCTATGTAAAAAAACAAAAAAATGGATTTCGTTTGGTCAAAATCCATTTTTTTTGTTTAAAATAACTCTAATTGTTGGGGTAAATCTGGCTTTTTGGCTTCTTTTTTGCCTTGAAAAAGTTCTGTCATACCAAATTGTTTGTCGGTAAAATGAAAAATAGCTACGTGACCATGTGGTGGTAAATTTTTCTTCACTCTTTTTTTATGCACATCGGCATTTTGCATACTGGGGCAATGCCTCAAATATATCGAGAACTGAAACATACTAAAACCGTCTGCTTTTAAATATTTTACAAACTTGGTATGTCTTTTTCTATCTACTTTGGTTTGCGTTGGCAAATCAAATACTACCATTACCCACATAATTCTATATGCGCTAAATCTGCTGCTCAGCTTTTCCATGCTTATGTTTTTGCTTTTAGGTTTAGCTTTTTTATTCCATTTTAGGAAGTTTTAAATTTACTTTCTTTGTTTCCATACTTTTATATAAACTTGCGCTTGTCTGCTGCATGGCTACCATCAGCGGACTTTTTTTGCCGTTTATCATTACATCTAGCACGGGTATTTGTAGCAGTTCCTTTTTTATACTCGTGTTTAGTTCCATTTCTTTCTCACTCAAATCATATATTATAGCTATTACCAGCCTGTCTACAAAAGGTCGGTAAGGCTCCATAATATCGTCTGCCAAACAGTAGGCATTGTATTTATTGTGGTGGTGTATACCAAAAGTTGGCAACAATCCAGAAGCTACTAAACTTCTAGCCGTAATGGCTCTAAGTATCGTATAGCCATAGTTGAGCAGGTTGTTTGGTGCTGCTTCAAATTGTCCTCTTTTAAAATGTGCAATGTCATTGCTAAAAATTCTTTTCCAATAATATGCCGCAGACTGTCCTTCCAGGTTTTGAGGGTCGCCAGTTTGTACATTTTTAGCAAAATAGAGCAAGTTTTTGTATTCAAACTCATTTTCTTTTAGTACCAAGGCTTGGTTTGTTATTTTTTGTTTTATTACGGTTTTCCATAGCTTGTTTTTAAAAGCTTCACTGGTGTTTATTTGTACCGCAAAATGTTCTTGTCTGGTGTGCCCTTCACTTAGGTTTAGCATCATGCCTTGGGGCAAATGCTTGTCGCAGCATGATATAAGAGCTACATTATTACTAAGCAGTTTATGTATTAAACCACTACTTATAGTTATTCTATAATGGTCCAAAATTACTATGCCAACATCTTCAATAGGCACCGTTTTCTGTTTCTGCTCATCAGGATAGTTTACTACCAATTGTTCTGTTTTGGTACTTAAATAGGCTGCGTTTCCAAAATATAGAGTTCGTTTTATCATCTTATTACATTTGTAATATTACCTAATCTGTTAGATTTCATTTTCCAACAAATTTCTTTTATTTGGATACCATTTAATGTTGTTGTTTTTGTGTTGTGTCCAGTAAATCTTTTCTTTTTTGAATTCCATTTTATATCAACTTCATTTTCTCTAATGTGTAAAGCTAAAGTGTTAGGTGTGAAATTACAAGTTGGTCCAGAGAAATCATTAACCGAATAAATATTCCCAACTTGTTCTTTGCTTAAATTTTTAAAATCAACTAGATTAGGATTGTCAATTTCTGTTTCGTTTGGAACGTAAACTAAATCGTTTGGTGAGAGCGAAAAAAGAAAATTAACAACATTGCCATTTATTTCGTTCTTTGTTGGAATCATTGGAGTGGCTTTCATTTCTTCTTTTTCCAATGTTGCTCTCCATTTTTGGTGGATTATTACATCATTTAATGGTATCGTTTCATAAACTCTTTTCTTGTTTTCTTCGTCCCAATATATAGCAAAAAATAAATTTGTTCCTTTGGCGGCTTCTACAAATTTGTCTTTTTTGTTTCCTTTTTCTCCTACCGGAAATTTGCTGCCAACTTCATATAGTCTTACTTTGCGAATAGGCTGGTGGTGCTTTCCATTGTTCAATGCTTTAATATTTTTGTTTAAGACTTCAATACCTTCATGGCTAAATGCTAAATCAAATTGTTCTATTTGTTTTCCATTTTTAGTGGTAATAAAGTTTTTAATATGGTTTTCTAAAATTTTTCTTATTCCAGAATCTGTTATTTTTTCTAGTTGTTTTCTAGTAAATTTTTCTGTTAAAAGTGTTCTTGTAGCTTTAGCATCTACAAATTCATAAACTCTAATTTTATCAATTTTTTTATCATTTACTTTTAAAGGGTGTTCTTTTAAGTGTTTCTTTATCGCTTTCACATCTTTATTAAAAACTTTGTTTAGGTTTTTTATTTTGTACCTAATGTTTTTATCAATTATCATATTCCAGTTTTCAATAAAATTATTAAGTGAAGACAAACCTTTCTTTTCTTGTTTTATAGAAACGTTTCCAGAAACGGTTTCTTTGTGCATAGGTTTTCTGATAGCCCAATTTTTTCCTTTAGTTTGTTTTACTTTTTGTTTCTTCAGTTTGCCATCTTTTTCCTGCCATTGCCAGGTTTTATTGTTGGTTTTATTTATGACTCTTAAATTTTGTTTAAAGCTAATAATAGTAGTGTCTAAAATATTTTTAGTGTCGTTAGTAAAGTTTTTCCAAGGTTGCTGAAAATGTTTTGTGTAATGACCATTTTCGTTTTTAATAAGCAAAGCATCTCTCAAGGCATAGTTTTTACTTTCAGAATTTAAAGAACCTAAATAATTGGTGTGTTTTTTTGTGCAACAAGCTATCACTATTGCATCGAGTGCATGATGTCTATGATCTATTCTTTTTTTATTAAAACCTTTAGCAATAGCATCTGGAACTTGAGTCCTAAAAAATCTTTTCCCATCTTTATTGTCCCAGTATCCAAAATCTGAACGGAGTGTTTCTCCATCTTTAGTCATCATTTTATTCAATCGTTCAAACCTTGGAGCTATTATTTCGTTCCACTTATCGTTTAAACCCCAATCCTGTTTTAGTTTAGAAGTTATAGAGCCAGTTACTGGTACTATGTTTTTAGATGTTGCTTCACGTTCATTGTCTTCTCTAACTATATTGCTCAGTAAATTGTTGATTAATTTACTAATATACCTACTGTCGTTTAGCTGCCTATTTATAAAGCCTTCTGGTATATCTTCACTTAATAAGTTTTTAAGTTTATTTCTATTGTTTCTAAAATATTTATTGCAATGTTCTTCGTATTCGGCTATGCTTAAAAGTTTTACATTTCTACCGTGACTCAATTCTACTATACTTCCGCCTTCATCTTTCAAAAATTCATAAGCCGTTTTATTATCTTTTTGTCTATTGACTTCACTTTCGCATATTATTTTATTGCTCATCGAATTGTCAAAATATCTTGACTGTGGTATAATATGTTCTATTTCAAAATCTGTAGTAAAAAGTTTGCTCAGTGGAATCATTTTTCCTGTATAAGGGGAAACATAACCCTGTTCTAGCCAGAGTTTATATTTATTAATTTCTGATTTAGTAGGAGCATTGTTTTTTCTTATTTTTTCTATGTCTTCTGCTACATTTTCTATGTTTTGATAAACGCCTTCTTCATAAATTTTTAAAATTTCTTGATGGCTTGGAGAAAAAGGTCTAATGTCTCCTTCTATTTCAGTATCTACCATCATTTCTTTCAAAACCTCTTTTATACGGTAATTGGTGTTTTCATTTATAGAATTTCGCTTAGAAAGTTGCTCTCTTTTTTTAGCGGAGTTTTTCATTTCTCTACCTAATTCTATATGTATTTCAGTAAAAAAATGTTCAGAGCCATTGCCAAAGTGTGTCCATATATCTCTAACGGTTCTTAATGTTTCAGTTACTACTTGCTCTACTATTGGGTTTTTCAAGCTATGTTGTTTAAAATCAGCGAGAAAAGCATCAATATCTTTTGGAGTTTTCCATTGCTTTATATCACTTGCTTCCGAATGTCTATCATATATTACATAGCAAACTTGATATGTGTTAAGTGCTTTTAATGGGTTTTTGTTTATAAATGGTATAAAGCTTCTTATTAGTTGTGTTGGAATATCATCATCTGCAACTTTTTCTTTTTCTAGTGCATCGTTAATTTGTTTCTTAGTGGAGTTTTCAGTCAAATTTAACGCATAAACACGTTCCATTATGTTTTCAACTCTTTCTTTTGCTATTGCAGTTATATCATTTTCAGTCCAATATTTCCCTCTTCTCATCAAAGGTAAAAGCTTTTTAATAGCTTTAAAAGAATAAGAACCATAGTCGTTTGAATATGGAGGAAATTTTAGAAAATTTGCTTTAAAACTTTCATTGTCTAGTTTATTTCTTTCTCCAAAGTTTTTTATTGCTTTTTCAAAATACTTAATCGACTCTTTCTTTTTTCCTTCGCTATAAAATACTAAAGCTAATCCTTCAAAAGCTCCTACACTAGGATTTGCTTCTGCTTCAATAATAAAATGTGCTGCATAAACCTCTGCCCAACTTTCGTAATACGATGAATATGGCCAATAACTTAACCCTCCTGTAGCTTGCTGAAACGTTGCCAACTTCTTTAAAGCTTCGTTTATATTATATTGAACTTCATTTTGTTTCTTTTCTGGTAAGTCTACTATTTTAGGTAAATACAATTGAGGAAAAGCTTTAGATGTAGTTTGCTCTAAACATCCATAGGGATATCCTATTAAATAGGCTAATCTTCCAGATAAATTTATAGATGGAAAGTTTGAAAACTCTACGTCTATAGTATTACTATTCAATTCTCCGAATGCTTCAAAATCAATTGTAAATACACCTTCTTTTTCAATAGACTTAGAGTATTTAACCGATGACATTGGATTTGGATTCTCGATATTAAATTCAATGTCTGAATGGGCTTTCTCTGTTCCGGACGTTGCATTAACTGAAAGTTCACCTATTGGAGATCCTTCTTGAACGGCTACTTTAAAGTTTACAATTTCATCACCAGCACGTTTAAAAGTTGCCGTTTTTACTGACTCTCCTATTATTTTTAATCCAGCGTTTGTTTTTAAAGACACCTGAACATTCTTAATATGGTCTTCCATAGCAAATACGTTAACCGGCAAAGTAAACTGTTAATCTGGAGCCAACACTCTTGGCGCCGAAACTAATACCATTACAGGCTTTTTTACAGGTGTATTTACATAACTACTACCATAGGCTTTTCTAGCTGTATTAGACGCAACAACCATCGTTTTAACAGAACCTACATAATTTGGTAATTTAATTTTATGTGTTTTGGTTCCTGATGCAGGCAATTCAAATGGTCCTAGGTGGATGGCCACAGGCTCAAAT
>CAKZQD010000056.1 GCA_937139485.1 uncultured Bacteroidota bacterium
GTTTGGTCTTTTTGGATAGGTCGAATTTCATTAGTTAGCTTTTGAGTATTTATTAACAATCTGTTGATAGTACCAGTCTGCATACTTTCTGCATTCGTTAACCTTGTGCTTTATTAGATCTTCTTTCTTTAAGCAGCGTTTAAAATTTAACTCTGTATCTTTTAGCACGCACCAGCAAAAAGCGAGTACGAATATTAGTTTAATTATTGTTTCTTGCATGGGGTTATTTTATTCTGTGTATGTGTAGTACGTTTGATTTTTCGGCTCGGTACATCGTTAGGTTAAAGTAGTGATTCTTTTTTAGGTCGTAAATTATTTCAATACCATCAGATTCTGAAACCTTAACCTTTTCAACTGTTACCGTTTTTCTTGTACCGTTTTCAAAATCTAGTATCAATAAATCTCCTTTGTGTAGCTCTTGAATGTCTATGTATTCTATTTTTGGAAAAACTGGATTTCTTTTACTTTCGTTTATCGTTGCCATTTCTTTCTTTAGTTTATAAATATTCTTTGTTGCTTTGTGCTTCTATTATGTATTGTCGTGAGGTGTTCTCATTGCCCTTTCGTATTCTGCCTTCTCAAAGCTTATTCTTTGTTGTGCAGAGCTAAGAACTTTGTTGACTTGTCTAAGCATAAGGTTTAAAATATCGGCTTCCTCTTCTAGCTGTATTTCGCTTTCCTTAATTGCGCCAATTTCAAGCCGTGCTTGCTCGTCGGCTTTGACGGCACTCAATCCGTTTTTAATCCAGTCTAATTTTTTGTTTTATAGTAATTCTGGCCTACCGCTTGCTACACTAGCAGCAGTTTTTGTTCCTTTTCCATTAGAGCCGCCTTTTATGGCTTTTAATTGTGTTGGTTTTATTTGCTTTTTCTCAAAGCTTAATATTGTTTTTTTCATGATTTTTTAATTTGTGAGTGAGTTAAATAAATTGTTTTTATAGTAATTCTGGTCTACCACTTGCTACACTAGCCGAACGTTTTGTCCCTTTTCCATTGTTTCCACCTTTTATGGCTTTTAATTGTCTCGGTTTTATTTGCTTTTTCTCGAAGCTTAATATTGTTTTTTTCATGATTTTTAATTTTAAGTGAATAATAAAAATTTTTAGTTTTATAGTAATTGTGGTCTACCGCTTGTAGAACTTGTTGCGCGCTTTGTTCCCTTACCGTTGGTTCCTCCTTTAATAGCTTTTAAGTTTATGACTTTTTTTTCTGCTAATCTTTTAATTGATTTTTTCATGATTTTTTAATTTGTGAGTGAGTTAAATAAATTGTTTTTATAGTAATTCTGGTCTACCACTTGCGACACTAGCCGAACGTTTTGTCCCTTTTCCATTGTTTCCACCTTTTATAGCTTTTAATTGTCTTGGTTTCATTTGCTTTTTCTCAAAGCTTAATATTGTTTTTTTCATAAGTATTAATTTAAATAATGAGTTAAATATGTTTACTACCTTATTGTAGATAGCATAAATTTATGAAGAGAAAAGGCAGACAAAGAATTTAGTTCATTAACGGCAGTTTTTTTCCATTAATGGTTTTCAAACAAGATTTTTTTGTCTTTTACTTTACAAAAAACAGTAAAGAAAGCTAATACCAATTTAGATAAGAATTAAGGCTATTAAATTTTATTTTTCAAAATTTTGATTAAAACAGTAAATAAATAGCTAGCCTTAGATTGTGGAGTTTCTTAAAATAAAAAAAGCATCAATAATATTATTGATGCTTTTTTATTCAGTTGCGGTCCGGACGAGACTCGAACTCGCGACCCCCTGCGTGACAGGCAGGTATTCTAACCAACTGAACTACCGGACCTCCTTTTAAAGGACTGCAAATATACAAACATTTTATTTCTATGCAAAAAAATGGAGTTTATTTTTCAAATTTTTTATTTCGGAACACTTCCCACATCAGTTTAAGCCAACCAAAAATAAAAAAAACACCGCCAATAGGCGTTATTGGTCCTAAAAAAGACCATTCCAAATTTGTATAAGTTTTTGTGGAGAGTAAATATAATGAGCCGCTAAAAAATAAAACTCCAAGTGTAAAAAAATAAATAGTCCATTTTAGCTTAGCTATTTTATAAACTTTTGTAAGTAAAACAACTATAAAAATAGCTAATGCATGTACAAACTGATAGAAAACACCTGTTTTAAAAACGGCAATACTTTCTGTAGAAATTATGTTTTTTAGGCCATGTGCTCCAAACGCACCAAGAACTACTGCGCTAAGCATAAAAAATGATGCTGTTAATATTCCTGTCTTTTGCACAATGCTAAGTGTATATTGTTATAAAGTAATAATCTTATTCGAACACAAAATAAACTAAATTCGTGTAAAATGAATCAAAAAAAATACATTTTAGGTGCTATCCTTGCTTTGGTATTGGCTATAAACATTTATATTTTAGTGTCGCACCACTATAAAAAGCAAAACACAGAAGCTGCTTTTTCTGCTATTTCTCAGCGAACTGCTATGTTTTTGTACAGTCAAAATTTAGATTCACTTATTTACAAAGTAGATTCGCTTAGCTACAAAAACAAATTAAACGAAAGTAGTTTCTTAAAACCTGCTTTACAAGAAATAGAAAATGTTGCTTATGTTTTAAAGGCTCTTCAAAAAGAAAACCAATTTACTTATAAAGAGATTGTTTTTGCTGCAAACCACATTGGTTCTGGCAATCTTGGTTTTTTAAATATTATAAACTTTAACGACTTTGTAAGCAATACTAAATTAAAAAAATATTTCGAAAACAATAACTATGTTGTAAAAAGCTATCAATTTCAAGATTATAAAGTATTTACAGTAGAAGGTTTTAAAGAAAATAAACTTTCTTTTGCTGTATATAACAATTTACTTGTCTGGAGTTCAAACGGCCCCTTACTAGAAGAGGCTCTTAATGCAATTTCAACAAATAAAAGTAAATACCAAAATGCATTGTTTACAAAGCTTTATAAGCAACTGAACACCGAAGCCGATTTACATTTATATATAGACCATTCTCAAAATGACCTACAAAAAGTAATAAACAATAAACTGAGCAGCCAGAAACATACAGAAACAAAAAAAATAAGCGACTGGTCTTATACTGCTATTAATTTTGAAGAAAAAAGCCTTAACTTCAATACAAGTTTTGAATATTTTAATGCATCTGAAACCAGCCTTGCCAATATTTTAAATAGTGAGCACAGTATTTTTACTTTAGATAAATTTTTACCAAACAACACAGCTTATTTTGAAGCAATAAATTCTAAAAACAATACAAGTTTTCAAAGCAACGAAGCTTCTTACGAATTTATAAAAGATTGGCTAGCAGAAGAAGCGGCATATTTTTGCCTAGAAACCTTTGATGAACATTATTTAAAAAGATCAGGGTTAATTTTAAAAACAAGTAATATTGATACAGCAAAAGTTAATTTATATTTGTTGAATAAAGAAATGTCTCCAATAACTACTTTTGAAGGTCATGCCATTTATGAAATGAATGTAAATGTGATTTCGAGCTTATTTAAAAGTAATTTGTTTGCCTTGACTAAGCCATATTTTATATTTATAAACAAGTGTGTAGTTTTTTCTGATGAAATAAATGTACTGAGAACTTTTATTCAAAAAACAAAAGAAAAAAAGTTTTTAGCAACAGATTTAAACTACAAAATAACTATAGATAGTTTAGCAAATAAAATTGTTTATTTAAACCCTCAGAAAAGTCAATCTGCATTAAATAATTTATACAACAAAGGCTTTTTCCCAAATGATTTAGGAAGCATAGACCTACAGTTTTTTAATACCAAAGCTACTATTAAAGCAAAAGGAAATATTCGTTTTGATGCTGCAAAAACCAATAAAACAACAAAACTTTGGAATGTTGTACTAGACAGTACTACAAGTTTTAAACCACAACTAGTAATAAATGCAGACAATTTAAGACGAGAAATATTTACACAAGACGACAACAATACTATTTACCTAATAAACCAGTCTGGAGAAACGCTGCTAAAAAAACAATTTTCAAAAAAAATACTTGGAGATGTTTACCAAATAGACTTGTATAAGGCAAACAAATTATACTATGTTTTTAATACAAAAACACATATTTATGTAATGAAAAGAAATGGAACTGTTTTAGATGGTTACCCAATTAAGTTACCAGCCGAAGCAACAAATGCAATGCTAGTAGTAAACTACGATAAAGCTAAAAAATATCGTTTTTTTGTAGCCTGCGCCAATAATAAAATATACGCTTACCAAGCAGATGGCAAACCACTAAAAGGCTGGAGCCCTTTGCCCGGAAACTATGAAAACATTATTGATCCAATTTCATATACCGTTTTTAAGGACCGAGATTATATATTTTTTCATAACAAAGCAGGAACATTTAATGCCTTTAACAGAAAAGGAGAAAAGCGATTTGAGCCAGTAAATTTAAATACGCCTTTTAATAAAGCTTTTGAAATAAACAAAAATGGCTTTGTAAACTTTAGCAAAGGATCTGTTTATAAAGTAAATACAAAAGGAAAAACAACAGCCAAAATACTTGGCGACTCTACTTATACCATATTTGCAGACTATGAAAGAAAAGATGCTTTTGCTGTGGCAAGCTTTAATGAATTTAGAGTTGCAAAAAGTAAATGGACTATTTTAGGAAAAAGAAAACTTAATGATGAAATTTTAAGCATAGAAAAAGTTGTAATCAAAGGAAAATATTGGTTTTTAGTTGAAGGAAAATCATCTACTTATTTGATAAACGACCTAGGAGAAATACATAGAGACTTCCCAATATTGTCTAGTACAAAAGCTAGAATTACTAACTTTTATAGCAGTAAAAATAAAATACTTTTAATACAAGAAGGAAATAAACTTGAAGCTTTTGAGCTTGTTATTCCTGATTAAAACAAGGTTTTTTGATTATTAGGGTCTTTAATTTCCCAATCAATAGTTTTTATTTTGTTTTGCTCTAAAAAAGCATTGGTTTTAGAAAAATGTCTGCAGCCAAAAAAGCCATTATACGCAGAAAAAGGTGACGGGTGTGCCGCTGTTAAAACTAAATGTTTAGTTTCATCTATCAATTCTTTTTTCTGCTTTGCAAAATTTCCCCAAAGTAAAAAAACTACATTTTCTCTTTTTTGACTAAGTTGCTTTATAATTTGATTGGTAAAATTTTCCCAGCCTGCTTTTTTGTGCGAAGCAGCTTCTTTTGCATTTACGGTAAGTATGGCATTTAGCAATAAAACGCCTTGCTCTACCCAAGAAGAAAGATGACCGTGTTGAGGAATTTCAAAACTCAAATCTGCTTTTATTTCTTTATAAATGTTTTTTAATGATGGTGGAATTTTTTCACCTACAGGAACAGAAAAACTTAAACCTTCTGCTTGGTTTAACCCGTGATAAGGATCTTGACCAAGAATTACAACTTTAGTTTCTTCAAAATTTGTAGTGTTAAATGCTTTGAAAACATCTGTTTCTTTTGGGAAAATAGTTTTACCTAAATTTTTCTGATTTTGAATAAAAGTTTCTATTTCTGCAAAGTATTCTTTTTGGAACTCTTGTTCTAAAATTGGTTTCCAAGTTGTTGTTATGGTTTTGTTCATACAAAATTTATTTAAAAAACATAAGCCCTCTCAAGAGGGAATTAGACCTATTTATTTGACTTACTTTATTCTACTATAACACAATATAATTATTATTCTCAAATTATTAAAAATAGCACAATCTAAACTCTCCTCTTGAGAGGAGCTGGAGGTGTGTTGTTCGGTTTATAGTATATATTCATATCACTAATTTAAGAGAATTTTTTATTTTTCTTTACTCACACACACCAAGCCATCTCAAGAGGGGAACGTGTTTAAATATGCTTTGTAAAAATTAAATACTTCCACAATCTAAAATCGCACTTTTGGGCGGGCTTGGACTGTACATATAAATAATGAAAAGTTCTCATTGGATCACAAATATCTACATATATTGCTAAATATAGAATTTAAAGTTATTTTTGCAATACTATGCTAATAAATACATTCAAATCGAAATTACACAGAGTAACTGTAACACAAGCCGACTTAAATTATGTAGGAAGTATCACCATAGATGAAAATCTTATGGATGCTGCTAACTTATATGAAAACGAGCGTGTTCAAATAGTAAACGTAAACAATGGCGAAAGGCTAGAAACTTATGTTATAAAAGGCGAAAGAGGTTCTGGAACTTTATGTTTAAACGGTGCTGCGGCTAGAAAAGTGGCGGTTGGCGATATTCTAATCATTATTTCTTATGCTATGATGACTCCAGAAGAATTAAAAAAACACGTCCCTATTACAGTTCATCCAGATAGCAATAACCAAATATAGTTTTAGGTGTCAGCTGGAGTTAAAAAAATGCTTAAAATTGCTTTCCCAATAGCTTTGGGTTCGCTCATTATTTATTTGTTTTACAGACAATTAGACGATGCGGCAATTAATGCCTTCAAAAACCATTTTACAGATGCTAATTATTGGTGGGTTTTAGCGGCTACGTTTGTTGCCTTACTGAGCCATTTAAGCAGAACTATGCGTTGGCAAATGATGATAAACTCATTGGGTTACAACATTGGTTTTTTGCCCGCTTTGTATTCTGTTTTTGTAAATTATTTAGTCAATTTAGGAATCCCTAGAACTGGCGAACTTGCTCGTTGTGGCGTTTTAACACAGTATTACAAAGTTCCTTTTGATAAAAGTTTTGGCGCCTTGGTAAACGAAAGAGTTATAGATGTTGTACTTCTTGGTGTTACTGGTTTAATTACATTCTTATTTCAGTACAATATCTTTATAGCCTTTACAGATAAGTATTTAGTGCCTTTTTTAGAAGAAACGGGTTTATTTCAAAATAGCTTATTGCTTGGTGTTTTAGCTTTTATAGGTTTGGCTTTTTGTTTGTTTGCTTTGTATTTAATAAAAAAAGGGAAGTTTCCTCTTCAGGCAAAATTTGCAAAAGCATTTTCTGGAATAAAAGAAGGTTTATTAAGTATAAAACATCTGAAAAGCCCAATAGGTTTTGTAGCACACTCTATTTTTATTTGGATTATGTATTGGTTGATGATTTATGTTGTGTTTTTTGCCGTACAAGGCGGAAGCGAAATCACACCAATGGCAGCAATGTCTATTTTGTTTTTTGGAACATTTGCTTTTATTGCCGTTAGTGGCGGTTTTGGAGCGTATCCGGTAGTTATGGGCATAGTTGTTTCACTTTATGGAATGGATGCTGTACTTGGAAACGCAGTTGGTTGGTTGCTTTGGGGCGGACAAACTATCTTAATTCTTATTGCAGGTGCTTGGGCGTTTTTTATGCTTTCTTTTGTAAAAATAGAAGAAGAATAGTTTATGGGAATTGCTAAAATCCAAGAAAAAATACAGTCTTTAGAAGCACTTTCAGATATTGTAAAAGGTTTAAAACAAAAAGGAGAAACGATAGTGTTTACAAACGGTTGTTTTGACATTGTGCACTCTGGACATATTCATACGCTTTCTGAAGCTAAAGATTTAGGCACAAAACTTATAGTTGGTATAAATTCAGATAGTTCTGTAAAAAAACTTAAAGGAGATACAAGACCTATTCAAAACGAAGACCAACGCGCCTTAACTATTACGGCTTTTTCTTTTGTAGATTATGTTGTTTTGTTTAAAGATGAAACACCTATTAAATTAATAGAAACACTTATTCCAAACATATTAGTAAAAGGTGGCGATTATAAAATAGACGAAATAGTTGGTGCAGATATTGTTTTAAAAAATGGTGGCAAAGTAGAAATGATTCCTTTTCTGAAAGGTTTTTCTACAACAAATACTATAGGTAAAATTTCTAGTTTGAAATGATGGAATGTTTTAATGATTGAATGCTTTAATGCTTGAATGACAGAATGATTGAATGTTTTAATGATGGAATGATTGAATGGCAGAAAAACTTATAGAATTGTTCGCAAACTTAGGGAAGCACGATAAACGCATACTGAAAACTGCTACTGCTTACTGTATACTAAACCTTAATGTTTCCTTTCAATAGTATAATTTATCAACTGTTCTAAACTAGCTCTCGATTCTGAAACCGGGAAAGTGTTTAAGATAGATAATGCTTCGTCTCTGTATTTATTCATTTTAGCTATTGTATATTCTATTCCTCCAGATTGGTTTACAAAAGCAATGACTTCTTTTACCTTTGCAGATTTATGATTTTCTCTTTTTACGATATTTATCATTTTTCGCCTGTCTTTTTCTTTAGCATTGTTTAATGCATAAATTAAAGGTAAGGTCATTTTTTGTTCTTTAATGTCTATTCCTCTTGGTTTACCTATTTCTTTTTCTCCGTAGTCAAAAAGGTCATCTTTTATTTGAAATGCAATTCCTATATTTTCACCCAGAGATCTTACTTTTTCTATCATTTCTTTATCTTCTGTAACCGAAGATGCTCCAATAGCACAAGCAGAAGAAATTAATGAAGCTGTTTTTTTCTTGATAATTTCGAAGTAAACATCTTCTACAATATCAAGTTTACGTGCTTTTTCCATTTGTAGCAACTCGCCTTCGCTCATGTCTTTTACCGACTGAGAAACAATTTTAAGTAAATTGAAATGTTCGTTATCTATAGCTATAAGTAGTCCTTTTGAAAGTAAAAAATCACCAACCAAAACGGCAATTTTATTTTTCCAAAGTGCATTTATAGAGAAAAAACCTCTTCTTTCCAAAGAGTCGTCTACTACATCGTCATGAACCAATGTGGCAGTATGTAAAAGCTCTACAAGAGAAGCTCCGTTAAATGTAGCTTCGGTAATTTCACCACAAAGTTTTGCCGAAAGAAATACAAACATTGGGCGCACTTGCTTTCCTTTTCTTTTTACAATATAGCTCGTAACTCTATCTAAAAGAGCCACTTTGCTTTTCATTGCATTTTTAAAACGAACTTCAAATTCTTCAAGTTCTTTTTCAATAGGTTTTTTTATGTTTTCTAAAATGGAAGACATCAAGGCTTTTTACACTACAAAAATAACATTTAAAAACGGATTAATTACATTTAGAATTGCTACTTGTTTTTTTTATTTAAAAGGTTTTTTTTTAATCTACAACGCCACAAAATACAAAGCGAAGAGTCTCAAAAAAATCTTCGCTTTGCAATATTAGTATTAAGCAACAAGCAAGTTTACTTTTTTACAGGTGTTTTTTCTAGTACACTAAAAAACTGATCCAATCTTGGAAGAATTACAATTCTTGTTCTTCTATTTGTAGATCTTCCTTCTTCTGTATCGTTGCTTGCTAATGGTAAATATTCGCTTCTACCTGCGGCTATTAGTCTTGACGGATCTATATTATAATCGTTTTGCAATACTCTAATTACAGATGTTGCTCTTTGTGTACTTAAATCCCAATTATCTTTAGTGCAGTTTGTATTTATAGATCTACTATCTGTATAACCTTCTACCATTACTTCCATTTCTGGTTTTGCAGAAATTACTTGTGCTACTTTAGATAGTATTTTTTTTGCTTCTTCAGAAATTGAAGAGCTTCCGCTGGTAAACAGCAGTTTATCTGAAATAGAAACATAAACAACTGTTTTTTCTACATCTACAATAATATCTTCGTCTTGAATTCCTTCTGATAATACCTTTTTTAGGTCTAAAGCAAGCGTTAAGTTAATAGAATCTTTACGAGACATTGCGCCTCTTATTCCATTTATATATTTGTCTTTTTCGCTTAGCGAAGCAATAGCGTCTTTAATATTACTGTTTGCACTTTGAGAAAGTTTAGTTAGGTCTTCAATTTGTTTAACAGAATTTTGCTGATTGTCTAAAATATATTGTTTTTGTTCATTTGCAGCATCTAGTTTTATTTGCA
>CAKZQD010000057.1 GCA_937139485.1 uncultured Bacteroidota bacterium
CCTTTTGGAATGTAAACAAACGAACCATCACTAAAAACAGCAGCATTTAAAGCCGTAAAATAGTTGTCTCTCGCAGGAACTACTGAACCCATATATTGTTTTACCAATTCTGGATGTTCTTTAATTGCTTCAGAAATAGAACAAAAAATTACACCTTTTTCAGCTAATTTTTCTTTAAAAGTAGTTACTACAGATTCTGAATCCATAACATAATCTACGGCTACGTTTTGTAGCAGTTTTTGTTCTTCTATAGAAATACCGAGTCTGTTCATATCTGCCAAAATTTTTGGATCTACTTCGTCCAAACTGTTCAATTTTGGTTTTTTCTTTTGAGCAGCGTAAAAGTATATTTGACTTAAATCGATACTTTCATATTTCAAATGCGCCCAATTTGGTTCTTCCATTTGCTTAAACTGTTCAAAAGCCTCCAGACGCCAATCGAGCATCCATTGTGGTTCATCTTTTTTGGCAGAAATAAAACGAATTACCTCTTCGCTCAGTCCTTTTACAGAAAATTCTTGGTCGTGATCTGTAGTAAAACCGTACTTATACTCAGAAGTGGTGGCTTCGGCTATGATTTTATCTTCTTCATTCATACTGCAAAATTAATGAAGTAATAACTTGTTTAGAAGCAATCTAATTACAAATTTCATTTAGTTTAGATTGGTTCTAAATTATTTTAGTGATATTGCATTTAAATAGTTGTAAATCAGTATTTTATGCTTTTAAAGTAATTTATCAAAGAATGTTAATTGAATACTTTTATTCCTATGTTTGGTATCCTTGCTAGGTTATATTTATATTTAGTTTGTATCTGGTAAGCAAAGATGCCTAGCAAAATATTATATTTTCTAATTTTACACTAAACAAATATCATTGCAAAATTTATTTTCAAATCAAGAACCACAAAAAAGAGAACTAAAACTTCCTGATGCGGAAGTTGTTTTTTATGAATCTTTTTTTTCAGAAATAGAATCAAAAAAAATATTTAAAGCTTTAAAAGAAAATATAGATTGGCAACAAAACGAAATTAAACTGTTTGGGAAAATTCATTTAGAACCAAGACTTACTGCTTGGTATGGAACAAAAGCTTATGCTTATTCTGGAATTGAAATGCAGCCAAAAGACTTTACTAAAGAAATTTTACAAATTAAAAATAGAGTGGAAGAAGCTACAAATTTATGCTTCAATTCTTGTCTGCTAAACTATTACAGAGACGGAAAAGATAGTATGGGTTGGCATCAAGATAATGAAAAAGAATTGGGTAAAAATCCTGCTATTGCTTCTGTAAGTTTTGGTCAGGAAAGACCGTTTCAAATGAAACATATAGAAAATAGACCTTTAAAGAAAGTTGATATTCTGCTTTCAAATGGAAGTTTATTGTTAATGAAAGGTGCAATGCAACATTTTTGGCAACATAAAATACCAAAGACTACAAGAATAATTGATGAAAGAATTAATTTGACATTTAGGAAGATTCTTTAATTAAAGTTATTATTTTTGTTAAATGAAAAATATATTAATTTTAATTTTTGGGATTATATTTTTTACTTCTTGTGAAAAGAAAGAAGAAAAAATAGCTTGTTTTAATGATGACCCTTTTGAAGTTGAGTGGCTAAATGAAATAAGACAAAATATGATTGATGAAGGACCATCTGATTTTGGTACTCGAAGTATAGTAATGTATACATATAAAGGAAATAAAGTCTTTGAAGTAAATAGTTGTATTATGTGTAACGACCAAGGAGTAAGTATTACTGATTGCAATAAAGTTAATATTTGCTATTTTGGCGGTTTAACAGGTGCTAATACTTGTCCAGATTTTTATGATACTTATACTGATAAAGAAGTTATTTTTAGTTTATAGTTATTTCTCTTTTGGTTGGTATCCTTGCCAATCATATTTATATTTAATGTGCAACTGGTCGGCAGGGATGCCAACCAGAAGACAATAATTTGTGAAAGAATTAATTTGACATTTAGGAATATTATTTAATTTTTTTTA
>CAKZQD010000058.1 GCA_937139485.1 uncultured Bacteroidota bacterium
GTAGCCAAGCATAGATGCTACCAAAGTGTAGTTTCCTTTAGACAAATCTTTAATTTCATAAAAACCATTACTATCTGTACTTGTTCCTTTATTGTTTTCTTTTATTACAATACTTACAAAAGCTAATGCTTCATTTTTAAAACTAACTTTTCCAGAAATTTGAGCATTTAAAACATGATTGCCAAGCAATAGTAAAAATAGCATAATAAATTGTTGCATTATAGAATTTTTAGACTGCAAATATACTATTTTTAGACTTACCTAAAAATAAAGATAGATAAATCTAAAAACCATAAAACTTATCGTTCTACTTTTTTAATTGAATCGAGTTTTAATTCTAATTTGAGCTAATTATTCCTTAATTTTGTAGCACAAAAACACAAGCACATGAACTTTGACTTAACAGAAGAACAATTATATGTAAAACAAGCAGCAAGAGATTTTGCTCAGAACGAATGTAAACCAGGCGTTATAGAAAGAGATAGAGATATGACTCCACCAGTAGAATTGGTGAAAAAAATGGGCGAACTAGGTTTTATGGGAATGATGACAGATTCTAAATACGGCGGTGGCGGTATGGATGCAATGTCTTATGTTTTAGCTATGGAAGAAATTTCTAAAGTAGATTCATCGTGTTCTGTTGCTATGTCTGTAAATAACTCATTGGTTTGTTATGGTTTAGAGGAATTTGGCACAGAAGAACAAAAACAAAAATATTTAAAGCCACTTGCATCTGGAGAAATTGTTGGAGCATTTTGCCTATCAGAACCAGAAGCAGGTTCTGATGCAACAAGCCAACAAACTACTGCTATAGACAAAGGCGACCATTACCTTGTAAACGGAACAAAAAACTGGATTACAAACGGAAAACAAGCTTCGGTATATTTAGTAATAGCACAAACAGATAAAGAAAAAGGACACAGAGGAATAAATGCTTTAATAGTAGAAAGAGGCATGGACGGCTTTGTAGTAGGAGCCAAAGAAGATAAGCTAGGAATTAGAGCTTCAGACACACATACACTAATGTTTAACGATGTAAAAGTTCCCAAAGAAAACAGAATAGGCGAAGAAGGCTTTGGTTTCAAATTTGCCATGAAAACATTAGGCGGTGGTAGAATAGGAATAGCTGCACAAGCATTAGGTATAGCCGCAGGTGCTTACGAATTGGCATTAGAATATTCTAAAGTAAGAAAAGCATTTGGTAAAGAAATTTCTAAACACCAAGCTATAGCATTTAAACTTGCAGATATGGCTACAGAAATAGAAGCTGCAAGATTATTGGTATATAAAGCTGCTTGGCTAAAAGATAATGGAATGGATTACAGTACAGCAAGTGCAATGGCAAAAGTTTTTGCTAGTGAAGTAGCTATGAAAACTACTGTAGAAGCAGTGCAAGTTCACGGTGGATACGGTTATGTAAAAGAATATCACGTAGAGCGTTTAATGAGAGATGCTAAGATTACTCAAATTTACGAAGGTACTTCTGAAGTTCAAAGAATTGTAATTTCAAGAGCTATTTTGAAATAATTAAACAGCTTTTGTTTATAAAAACACATATAATTTCGAGTTAGAAAAAAATACAATATAGGTCAAGTTTTTTTAAGCTTGACCTATTTTATGTAATTTTGGTACGTTATTTGAAATTAATCAATAAAAATTAAAACCATGAAAAAAATATTATCACTTTTATTTATTACAATTTTTGCTTTTCAAGGAATTGCACAAAACTCAAACTTAACAGTTTTTTCTGAAGATGGATTGCCTTTTTACCTTATTTTAAACGGTATAAGACAAAACGAAAACCCAGAAACCAATGTAAGAATAGACGGCTTAGTAAACTCATATTACACTACCAAAATTATTTTTTCGGACCAAAGCAGGCCAAGCATTGAAAAGAAAATGACAATGGTAGTAGATGCTGACAACAGAAGAGGAGAAGTTACATACAAAATAAAAGCAAATAAAAAAGGACAGCAAGTAATGAAATATTTTTCGTTTACTCCTGCAGCCCAAGTATTACCACCGCCACCTAGTGTAGCCGTAGTTTCTTACAATACTGCACCAATGGCAGCTATAAATTTCAATACACAAATCTCTGAATCTACAACCACAACTACTACCACTACATCTTCAACAGGCTCTTCATCTACTGGAAGCTCAGACAATGTAAATATTGGCATAAGTGTAGGAGGTGTAAACATGGGTGCTAACATTAGTATAGATGACCATGCTGGACACGATCATTCAAGTCACGGACATGCGGGTCACAATCATTCTTCACATGTTTCTCATACTACTACAACAACTACAAATTATGCAAACGCACCTGTTGTCGTAGAGGAAGTAGCTTGCCGACCAATGGAAAGAAATTCTTTTGATGCTGCGTTATCGTCTATTGAAAATCAAAGTTTTTCTGACACTCAACTTTCTCAAGCAAAGCAAATTGCCTCTTCAAATAAATGCTTAACAGCATCTCAGATAAAAGCAATTGTAAACCTTTTTAGCTTTGAAGATGCTAAACTTGATTTTGCAAAATTTGCTTACAAATATTGTTTTGATCAAAATAATTACTGGCAAATAAATGATGCTTTTAATTTTAGTAGTTCTACCGAAGAATTAAATGAGTATATTGCACGTTAAAGAGAATTAAAATGATTAAATTTCTTAGCGCAACTTTTTTTTTATGTTGCTTCACTCTAGTATTTAGCCAAGAAACAAAACAACTTTCTGAAGAAGAAAAACAAACTTTAAGAGACAATCATAAATCTGGTTTAAGTTTTAAAAAAGACAAAATAAAAACTAGTGGAAGTACAAGTAGTAATTTAAATTTTACCAATTCTTCTGAAGAAAAAGAAGAAGATGTAGAAATAAAAACAACAACACACGTAAAATATTATCACGGAACAAAAGATACGCTTTACAAAAATTTTAAATACACTAAGCCTTGATTTTTTATCAAGGCTTTTTTATACTCTAAAATTTTGCTTTCTTTAATCTACAGTATCCCTTAGTATCTTTATATACAGCAATAAGTAAGTAGATTTCAAATTTAATGGGCCTTAAACTAATTACTCCAAAAATACAAATAAGCTAAAGCATTATAGTAGTTACAATTTTACTTAAACTTACAACCATCTGTAAACCAATTTATTTAATAGGATTACACATTAAAGCCACAAACTATTGATTTGAATAGAGTTTTCACATTAACAGGCTGCCTTCAATCCAAAAAATTGAGGAGGCACGGAGCAATTTATTTGGAATCTTTCACAATTTTTTAAACTTTTAGCATTTCTACTAGATTCTGAACATTTTTTTGTAGCTCAAAAATTTCAGAATGACGTCCAAATAAAACAATATTAACACTTTGTGGTTAAGATGAGTAATTCTATTATTTAATAAAAATCAAAGGGAATATTAATTTCTATTTCTCAAATTATATTATCGCCTAAACGGAAAATAATTTCAATAAAAAAAGCCTTGACAATTTTAAATTATCAAGGCTTTTTATCTTTCAAATAGTATTTAAACTACCATTGTCTTTTCTTTTTAAAGTTGTTTCCACCTTTTACTTTGTTTCCACCAGGAGAACCTACTCTAATCATTGCACATCTAAATCCTATTTCAGAAGATGCTTCTGCTTGATCTAAATATCTTCTTGTACCTGGAGATAAGACATAAGCTCTATCTTTCCAAGAACCACCTTTATAAACTCTAGATTCGTTGTTTACTAAAGAAGAAACTCCGTAGTTATACATAAAGTCTTCACCGTCTAATGAAGCTTCATCGCCATCTAAGTAGTTTCTTACATCTGCAGTTCTATAATTTCTTCTTGTAGCTACTTCTTCGTCTGTTACATTTCTGTATGCTAGTTTTCCAGTAGTATCATTTTTAGTGGCTACATTTCCTTCATCATCTAAAACTAAAGTTTGAAATTCGTTTCCTCTAAAAGTATTAAAATCATTTGCATCCATAGTTGTCATAGGTCTGTAAACATCTAAAACCCACTCACTAACGTTTCCTGCCATATTAAACAGTCCAAAATCGTTTGGAAAGAAAGCATCTACTTCTCCTGTTAAAGCTGCATTATCGTTCAAGTTTCCTGCAAGACCCATATTATCACCTCTTCCTCTTTTGAAGTTTGCCATAAAATCTCCTTGCCAACCACCTTTGTAGTATCTTATTGTTGTACCATTCCAAGGATAAATTCTTCTATCTGTAACTCTTTCATCTTCTTCATCTACATTATTACCAGCTAAAGCTAAGGCTGCATATTCCCATTCAGCTTCAGTAGGTAGTCTGTAATCTGGCAACAAAATTCCATCTGTAAATTCAACTGCTCTAGTTGACTCTCCATTAGGATCTAAGTTTTCTATAGGCTTTTTACCTTCTACGCCTTCATATTGACCTGCTAAATACGCTTCTGTGTTGAAGTTATCAGAGTTTACTTGATTTGGGTTTAATTCTAAAACACCTTTATTTACAAGTATTGCTTCATTTACTCTATCAGTTCTCCATTCGCAGTAATCATTTGCTTGGTTCCAACTTACTCCTACTACTGGGTAGTTGTCATAAGCAGGGTGTGTAAAGTAATACTCAACATAAGGTTCGTTATATGCTAACTCATCTCTCCAAACTTCTTCATCTGGTTCTGCGGCTTTAACTATTTCTTTATAGTCTGCACCAAAAACTCTATCTAACCAATATAGGTATTCTCTATAATCGATATTTCTTACTTCTGTTTCGTCCATGTAGAAAGAACTAACTGTAATTCTTCTTGGTACATTATGGTGTTCATACATAACGTCTTGCTCTGTATTACCCATAATAAAGGTACCACCTTCTATAAATGTAAGACCTGGACCATCAGATTGCCCCATATAGTCTTTGTCTTCAAATCCACCCCAATCACTGTCGTTATAATCCCAGCCAGTAGTAGAAGATTCACTTTTTTTACATGAGTTCAAACTCATCATTCCAAGTACTGCAATTGCTAAAATTGCTATTGAAAAATTCTTATTCATAATGTATCTTTTTTAGATAGTGCGCTAATATAAATGTTTTTTTATTCTTTTTAAAAACTTTTTCTTTAAAAATCCAAATAATAAGGACAAGGCATTCTGTCTTTTCTATAACTTGGGTTTAAAGAATTGTCTTCTTTTGTAAAATTAAATACAAATGTAAATTCGTGCGAACCAGCGGTTCCTTTTAATGGCGAAGCATTGATGTCAAAACTATAACCAAAACGAATAACACTCTTTTTGAATCCTACTCCTACTATAACGGATTCCATATTCTTTATATTGTGTCTTCCCCATAAACTTAAATACACAAAATCATATCCTACCATACTTCCTACGGTAATTTGATGAAAATTGTTTTGAAAAACGTATAAAGCTTGTGGTGCAACAAAGAATTTTTTGTTATAAGGGTTTCTTCCCATCTTAAATAATGCTCCTGCATGTGCAGCCATTCTCATTCTACTAGTGCTTTCGCCATAAAAATCTTTTTCGGGAACTATATTAGTAAATGATAAACCTCCATAATATTTTTGTGTAAAAAGTACAAAACCTGCTCCTGCATTAAATAAATTTTTATTAAAACTTTCTGGCACTGGTTCATTTGTTTGATACCTTATTCCTGTAGTTTCAAAAAAACCGTTAACTGGGTCTATTTGATCTAGAAAAGTTAAATCATAAAAATTAAGGTATCTGTTTTTGTATGTTCCTGAAACACCAAGTTTTATTCCAACTTTATCTTTAATTCTTAACTGGTAAGAATATGACGCACTTATACTATTATCTACTATTCTATCATTGGCTATTCTGTCTGAAATAAATTGTAAACCTAAACCTCCACTTATTTTTTCTATATGCATATCGTAGCTTAGTGCATAAGTAGTAAAGCCTCCGTTTGGACCTGGCGTAAGTTCTGGCCATTGGTTTCTATATGTTAAGGCTATTCTTGGTCCGTAAGAAATACCTGCCAATGCTGGATTTAAATGCAATGGTGCAGAATAAAACTGACTAAAAGCAACTTGCTGAGCATTTGTAAGCAATGGCAAAATACTAAGTAAAAAAATAATTAAATATATGTGCTTGAGATTTTTCAATATTACTGTTGTCTTTTTGTAATTTATACTATGTATATACGTCTTATTTTAAAGCTTTGATAATATAAACGATAATTTTACATTAAAATTATACACTTCATTGTGTTTTTTTGATGCAATATTATAATTTTATATCCGTTTGTTATAACATAAACACCAAAAACCTACTATTTTGACTTTTATAAAAAACATATTTCTATTACTTTGTTTGTCTTCTCTATCGTTTTTAAACGCCCAAAATGAGGATACTACATTTAATAATACTACGAAACCTAAAAAAATTGGTTTCAAAGCCTACAAACCAAATTCTGTTTTAAAAGACGGTACTTGGTATAAAATAAGTGTGCCAAGTGATGGCGTTTACAAAATAGACTACAATTTTATTCAAAATGAAGTTGGCATAAGTCCTTCTAGTATAAAATTTGATGAATTTGGAGTTTTTGGACAGGGAATGGGTTTACTACCAGAATTTAATGGCGATGAAAGAGTAGACGACCTAAATGAAATAGGAATTAAAATTAAAGATATTAATGGCAATAATATTTGGGATGCAACCGACTACATTGTTTTTTATGCCAAGGGACCACATTTATGGGAAAACAAAGGAGATACATTAAACCATGTGTACAATATATATACAGACATAGCCACATATTTTATTTCTACAGATAAAGGCTCTGGCCGTGAAATACCTGCCGAAGCATCTTTAGTAGGAAGCGCTACTATAAATTCTTTTGATGATGCATATTTTTACGAAGAAGATGTAAATAATTTAATAGCTACTGAATTAGCAGCTGGTTCTGGAAGAAATTGGTATGGCGAAGAAATGAATAGTGTAAATAACACTAAAGACATTGCTTTTAATATTCCAGACTTACTGAGCAACCAAGCTATTTATATAAAAGCCGCTTTTGCTGCAAAGGCTGCTGGTGCCAATTCTACATTTCAAGTAAAAAACAATGGTTCTTTTATTTTTTCTAGAACTATTTCAGCTGCCGAAGCTGGCACTTATGCTAAGGTTGCCAATTCAGAAAATTATACTGGAACTTTTAATGCTAGTTCGGGTAATTTAAACTTAAACATTAGTTTTACTAGTGGAAATACCGAAGGAAAAGGCTGGATAGACTATGTAGAAATTGTTGCAAAACGTGCTTTAAAACTTAGTGGTTCTTATACTATGTTTAGAAGTTTGCAAAGTTTAGACCAAGCCGTTTCAAATTATAGTGTTTCGGGCGTAAATAGCAATACAGAAATTTGGGACGTAACAAAAGGTGCCGAGCTTGTAAAAATTAATGGAAACTTAAACGCTAGTACATTCAACTTTGGAAGAAATTCTAATGTTTTAAGAACATTTGTAGCCGTAGACCTTTCTAGTTCAAATTTTGCAGTTCCTAGTTTTGTTTCTAAAGTAGAAAATCAAAATCTTCACGGTTTAAGAAATGTAGATTATGTAATGATTACTGTTGAAGAGTTTTTACCCGCAGCTCAAAAATTATCTGATTTTCATAGTACCAAAAATGGTTTAGATGTTGTTGTTGTTTTAGTCGATGATATTTACAATGAATTTTCTTCTGGGCAACAAGACTTAACTGCCATAAGAGATTTTCTTAAAATGTTTTATGATAGAAACCTTTCTTATGAAGAATCATTAAAATATGTATTGCTTTTGGGCGATGGCTCATTTGATTATAAAGACAGAATTGAAAACAACCAAAATTTTATTCCAACATTTCAAAGCTATGCTTCTTTAAAAAATGTTTATAGTTTTTGTACAGATGATTATATTGGTTTTTTAGACGATGACGAAGGTTTAAGAATGGATAGCAACCCAGCAGACAATATAGATATTGCCATAGGCAGAATACCTGCAAGCACTTTAGAACAAGCAGAAAACGTAGTAGATAAAATTATATATTATAAAACAAACGAGTCTAATAGTGGTTGGAAAAATGAGTTGACTTTTGTTGCAGACGATGAAGACAACAACTTACACTTTAAAGATGCCGAAGAAATTCTAAGCATTCAAGGTATAGAAAATATAGACTATTACAATATAGATAAAATATATATAGACGCTTACAGTCAAAAAAATGCAGCTGGAGGAGACAGATACCCAGATGTAGTAGATGCGCTTTTACGTAAATTATTTACGGGAACTTTTTTTGTAGACTACACAGGGCACGGCGGCCCTACAAATTGGGCACAAGAAAGAATTTTTAATATTCAAGATATTAAGCGTTTAGAAAACAAAGATAAATTACCGCTTTTTATGACGGCTACTTGTGATTTTAGTCCATTTGACGACCCAACAATTTCTTCTGCCGGAGAAGAATTATTGCTTAATCCAAATGGAGGCGCAATAGCAATGCTTTCTACTACGAGATTGGTATTTTCTCATAGTAATAAACAAATGAACAAGGCAGTTTTAAACTATTTGTTTCAAGAAGTAGATGGACGTATGCCAACTGTAGGTGAAATTTTACAACAAGCAAAAAACCAAGCAGGAGGCGGAGAAAATAATAGAAAATTTGTATTGCTAGGTGATCCTGCAATGACATTAGAATATCCTAAATATGAAGTAGTTACTACAAAAATAAACGGAAAATCTATTTTACAGCAAGACACGCTAAAAGCACTTTCTAAAGTTACTATAGAAGGTGGCATAATGGATGAAACTGGTGCCTTAATGACTAACTTTGATGGAATAGTTTACACTAATGTTTATGATAAAGAAAGCACCTACTCTACAAAGGGAAATGATATTGCCTATGATACAAATGGCGCTCCAATAAACAGTTTTCCTGCAGATTTTAATTTAAGAAACAATGTTATTTTTAAAGGCAAGTCAAGTGTAATAAATGGTAAGTTTTCTTTTGAATTTATAGTTCCAAAGGATATAAATTATTCTTTTGGAAATGGAAAAATCACTTATTATGCTGAAAAAACAGACGACCCAAATGTAGATGCACATGGTTATACTTACCAATTTAAAGTTGGAGGTACAGACCCAAATGCTGTTCCAGACAATGAAGGACCAGAAGTAATTGTGTACATGAATGATGAAAATTTTAGATTTGGTGGCATAACAGACGAAAACCCAATTCTTTTAGTAAAACTTAAAGACGAAAGCGGTATAAACACTATTGGAAATGGCGTAGGACACGATTTAATTGGAATTTTGAATGAAAACACACAAGAACAATATCTTTTAAATGACTATTACGAAGCTTCTTTAGACGATTTTACTTCTGGAAACATTACATATTTACTAAACCAACTAGATGTAGGCAGATATAGTGTAAAAGTAAAAGCTTGGGATGTACACAACAATCCTGGCGAAGGTTTTACAGAGTTTGTAGTTTCTACTTCTGCTTTGTTGGCTATTGATAATGTTTTAAACTATCCAAATCCGTTTACTACTTCTACTTCGTTTGTATTTGAACACAATAGACCAAACGAAGAATTAAATGTTATTATCCAAATTTTTACAGCCAATGGTAAATTGGTAAAAACTATTAATGAAAACATAGAAACAGAAGGCTACAGACTAGATGCAGATAAAATAACTTGGGACGGCACAAGCGATTCTGGAGCAGAAATAGGAAGAGGATTATACATGTATAAAGTAAATGTGAGGTCTATTGATGGATATAATGCCTTTAAATTTGAAAAATTGGTTATTTTAAAATAAATTAGCACTCTATAAAATGTTTTAGTAAAACTTACGTTTAAAAACTACTTGATAAAAATATATCTAAGCGATATTATAAATATACAAAATGACGAAAACCAAAATAAAATCAATTGCACTTATTTTTAGTACAGTATTTGTTTCTTTGCTTACTGCACAAAATTCAGGTTCGAACAATTCGGCCGCAGGAGACTTCATAAAAAGAAATACCATAACTACGGCAGTTCCTTTTTTAAGAATAAACCCAGATGCAAGAGCTGGAGCAATGGGCTATGCAAGTGTAGCAACCAAACCAGATGCTAATGGTATATTTGCCAATGCTGCTAAAATGGCTTTTATAGAGCATACAGATAAAGATGGAAATGTAAGTGAAAATGGAAACAACTTTGGTGTTTCATTAACTTTTATACCTTGGCTAAGAGGAATAGCTAACGATGTATATATGGCAGACATAGCTGGTTATTATAATTTAAGAAACAAAAAAAATCCAGATATTCAACAATCTATTTCTACATCTCTAAGGTTTTTCTCTTTAGGAAATATTGTTTATACTGACCTAGGAGGACAAGAAGTAGGACAAGGAAACCCACAAGAATTGGCTTTCGACATAAACTATGCAAGAAAATTTAGTAAGAATTTTGGAATGGGATTGGGTTTGAGGTATATATACTCTAATTTAGGAACAGGAAGTTTGCCGGGCTCAGATATAAAGGCTGGAAATGCAGTAGCCGCAGATTTATCTTTATTTTATACAACGCCAATAGTAATCAAGAAAGGTTTAGAAGGTATGGATTTTAACTTTGGAACAGCAATTACCAATATTGGTAGTAAAATGACCTACACGCAAGATGGAAATGCTGCAAACCAAGATTTTATACCAGCAAACTTAGGTTTAGGTTTTGGTTTAGAAATGGATATTGATAAGTTCAATGAAATTAATGTATATTTTGACGTAAACAAACTTTTAGTGCCAACGCCAGATACTATAGATGTAGATGGTGTAGCTGGACCAGATTATAAAACAAAATCTCAAATAGCAGGTTTATTTACTTCTTTTGGTGATGCCCCTGGAGGATTTAGTGAAGAAATGGCAGAATTTACCATTGGTGGTGGTGTAGAATACGTTTACAACAATTTATTTATGGCAAGACTTGGTTACTTTTACGAAGCACCAAGTAAAGGTTCCAGAAGGTTTTTAACTGCTGGTGCGGGTATAAAATATAGTGTATTTACTTTGAATGCTGCTTATATTATACCAACATCTAAACCACCTGGCCCACTAGACAACACTATGTACTTTAGTTTACTTTTTGATTTTAATTCTGGAGGTAAAAAAGCTGCGGCGACACCTAAAGACATTAACTAGCCTTTAGAAAAATACTTAAAATTTTAGCTTTTTCAAGTTTACTTTTTGTAAAAAAGCTTAAAAACTAATTTAGAAAAAAGGATTATTGGCTATTTCGTATCCAATACTTGTTTCTGGACCGTGACCGCTATAAACACTTGTTTTTTTATCTAATGTAAATAATTGTTCTCTTACAGAATTTAACAACTGTTCGTGATTTCCCATTGGCAAATCTGTTCTACCTATACTTAGCCTAAATAAAACATCTCCAGCTATTACAAATTGGTGCTTTTGGCTATAAAAACTAATGCTTCCAGGCGAATGACCGGGCGTAAATAGAATAGACAATTTTGAATTTCCAAAAGTAATTACATCGTTTTCATCTAAAAAAAGATCTATACCAGAAGGTGTTTCCATAGGACAGCCGTATTTACTGGCAGAAATTGGTGCAAGTTCTAGCATTGGTATTTCATTTTTATGTGCCTCTAATTTCAATCCAAATTTTTCTTTTATAAAATCATTTCCAAATACATGATCTAAATGGCAATGTGTATTTAATAAGCGAACAGGCTTTAAGTTGTTATCTTCTAAAAACTCTAATAAATACTGCTTTTCTTGTGGTGAATAACACCCTGGATCTATAATGATACATTGTTTAGTGTCGTCATAAACAACATAAGTATTTTCTTGAAACGGGTTAAATGTAAACGATTGAATTTTCATAAAGTATATTAAGATTTAAAAAATTACAAGATATGCTGAAACAAGTCCTAAATATTAAGTAAATTTAATTCTATTTTAATTTTTAGTATGCTAAAAAAGAATTTTTTATATCTCACGGTGTTTTTCTTATTCTATTTTATGGGATTTGAAGCAAGTGCACAGTCTCCAAGTGTAATTGACTTTGGGCAAAATAGAGTTCAGTATAAAACTTTTAAATGGCAGTTTTATGAAACCGACAATTTTAAAATTTACTTTTACCAAGGTGGGCAAGATATTGGAAAATATGTTGTATTAAATGCCGAAAACTTATTGGAAGATTTAAGTAAAAAATTAGACTTTAGGTTTCAGAGAAAATTAGATATTATTGTTTATACAGATATTTCCGATTTGCGCCAATCTAATATAGGTTTAGAAAGCAACCAAATTATAGAAAACGGACAGGTAAAGTTACTAGACAACAAGCTTTTTGTCTATTTCAACGGAAACCACCAACATATAGACGAACAAATAAAAGAAGGTATTTCAAGGGTGTTTGTAAGTAAATATGTAACAGGTTCTGGATTGCGAGAAACTTTTAGAAATGCCGTAGTTTCTAGTTTGCCAGCTTGGTACACAAATGGCATGATTTCTTATAACACATATAGCTGGAACACCTCATTTGAAAACAGACTTAAAGATGGAATACTTTCTGGAAGGTTTAAAAATTTATTGAAATTAGATGATGAAGAAATGTCTTTTATTGGACATTCTGTGTGGTATTATGTAGAAGAAAAATATGGTAAAGATGCTGTAGCCAATTTAATGTATTTGGTAAAAATAAATAGAAGTGTAGATAGAGGTTTTTCTTATGTTACAGGCAAAAACCTCAATGATTTTATGGAAGAATGGTATTATTACTATTTGAAAAGATTTAAAGGAGAGCGTGAAACTTTTGAAGCTTTAAAAACAGAAAACCTAATACAATTGCCACAAAAGAAAAACCACAAACTATATGGTTCTATTTTGAACCCAAAAGGAGATAAAATAGCATATTTAACCAACGAAGATGGCAAATGGAAGGTAAATGTCTTTGATTTAGCAAGTGAAAAAAATAAAATAGTATATAGAGGCGGATTTAGAACGAACACAGTTAAAACAGACTTAATGAACCCAATGATAGCTTGGGAACCAAGAGGCAACAAGCTAACAATGATTTATGAAAAAAGAGATAAATTATTTCTGAGACATTACAACTTAAAAGAAGAAAAACTAGAAGACGAAGAACCGATAAGGAAGTTTCAAAACATTTTTAGTTTTGCTTATGCCGAAAATTCTAAGAACTTAATAATGTCGGCGATGAAAAAAGGGCAAATTGATATTTTTAAGTATTATATGCCTTCTACCAAAGTAACACAAATTACAAATGATTTTTATGACGATTTGCAGCCAAGTTACATTGAAATAGAAGGTTTTAGTGGTTATCTTTTTACATCGAACAGACCAAATAATGAAGTAAAAAAACAAAAACTTGATACCATTTTACCCAATGCAAACTTTGATGTTTACTTCTATGATTTAGAAAACGAAGATCAGGCTTTTGTTCAAATAACGGCAACACCAAATGCAAATGAAAGTTTTCCGCAAGCATACAACGACAAATATTATAGTTTTTTAAGTGATGCTAACGGAATAAATAGTAGATATATTGGAGATTTTGAAAATCAAAGAGTTAAAGACAAGATGCTCTACATTTTTAACACCAAAGAATATCCAACGCAGCAAGATTCTATTTTATTGAAACAAGATGAAGTATTAGATTCTAATATGGTTTTTGGCAGAACACTAAATGAAGTAATTAGCTCTAAAAAAATTCCTGTTTATGAAAACGTAGGTGTTACTTACTTAAACTCTGACTATATTAATGGAATTACAGAACTAAGTCACAGTAAAAAAACCAATAAAACTTTAGAACAAGTATTGTTTAATCAAAAACAAAGACTTTTAATTTCTGACTATAAAACACTTCGAAATGCAGAAATTAAAAAGACCGACTTTATAAAAAAACAAGAAAAGTATATTGAAAAACAAGAAGCATTGCTCAAAAAAGCAGCAGATACTTCTGTTGTAGCTAAAAAAGATTCTTTAGTGAAACCAATTATTTTTCAAAGTAAATTTGACGATTGGCAACAAGACGAAGAAAGTGGCTACGCACAAATGCTTACAGCAATGGAAGGTTCTGCAGAGGAAACAGGTAGTGGTTTTAAGTTTTCTAGAACACGTCAATATTTTATTAAGCTAAAAGCAGACGATGTTAATCTTAGTTTAGACAATAAATTAATTATTACGCCATATCAAGTGTTTAATCCTGGAAACCCTGTTTATAATAATAATGGAGTTGGTGGTTTTATACGCCTGGGCGTAAAAGATTTATTCGAAAATCATAGAATACATGGTGGATTTAGAATTTCTGATCAAAGTATAGTACCTAGAGAGTTTTATATGACCTATGAAAACCTTACTCGAAGGCTTGACCAAGAATATACTTATTATAGAAATTCTATAAGAACAGATATTAACGATTTAAATGGCTTAGATTTAATTAGAACAGGAAAGCAAATTCAAACTACAAATTATGCACACGTAAAATTTAAATACGCCTTAGATGTTTTGAATAGTATGCGTTTGAAAATAGCTTATAGAAACGAAAGAACTTCTTATAAATCTACTGGAGAAATTACTTTAAATGCAGAAAGCAGTATAAATAACTGGGCAATAATGAAACTAGAATTTGTACACGACAATACTATAAAACTAAGACCAAACACACTACAAGGTATTAGAGCAAATGGATATGTAGAGTTTCAGAAAGAATTTCCAGGTAAAAATATTACTGTTTTTGGCGACAATTTAAACTTACCATCATGGAACAACGGCTATATGATAACTTGGGGAGCAGATATGCGTCATTATCAAAAAGTTTATAAAACCATTACTTGGGCAAACAGATTGGCTTTTGCATCTTCTTTAGGAACAAGAAAGGTAGTTTACTATTTGGGTGGTTCAGACGGACAATTACTACCCGGTGTAGATAGAACAAATGATGTTAGCACAGATCAAAACTACGCATTTCAAGCATTAGCACAACAAATGAGAGGTTTTCCGCAAAATACTAGAAACGGAAATAGTTATGTGGTAATTAATTCAGAACTAAGAGTGCCTATTTTTTCGGCATTTTCTAAATCTACCATGCGATCAAAATTATTAGAAAGTATAGAATTAGTAGCATTTTTTGATGTTGGAACGGCTTGGGAAGGTTTGTCGCCTTGGAGCGATGACAACATTTATACCGAAACAAGGTATAACACTCCAAATGCACCAGACCAATCTACTGCTACAGTTTTTTTAAATATTTATAAAGACCCAATAGTTTTTGCTTTAGGACCAGGTTTACGTGCAGATTTATTTGGATATTTTTTCAAATTTGATTTAGGTTGGGGCTATGATACTGGTCAGTTTTTAAAGCCAAAAATGCATGTTTCTATGACTTATGATTTTTAAAAACCTAAATGCTTAAAAAAAGCATGCTGTGCTTAGTTTGTAACTAAGCACAATAAATGAAAGAATAGTTTACAACTATAATTTCTACATCAATAAAATTATTCTAATGACTATCCGTAAACATACACAAAGTCAATAAATTGCGAAGAATGTCTCTCCCTTGAGGGAGATAAGAGGGTGAC
>CAKZQD010000059.1 GCA_937139485.1 uncultured Bacteroidota bacterium
AAACTCGCTTTGTACCGACCTTCCCATAACGTACCCGTTCGTTTATAGATAAAATTAAATCTTCGCACATAGTATCTACCGATGTATTGCATCAGTAACGACACGGTGTTTTCTTCACTGGGTGTTAGCAACAAATGAACGTGGTTACTCATCAATACCCAAGCATGAACCGCAATACCGTATTTCTCAGCGCCCTCTTTTAGCCAATGCGCATAGGCGGCGTAATCTTCAGCTCTGGCAAAGCAGGCACTTCGATTGTTACCCCGCTGAACAATATGCTGCGCATACCCCACTGGACAGATTCTTGGTTTCCTCGCCATCTTTCCTCCTTGAAAGTCATATCAACGCTGAATCGTTATCCTACAAAATAAAAATCACAGCTATCAACTTGGATTTTAATTGCAGGCAGAAAATTTTCTTTCCTATATAAAGTGAAGCCAAAAAATTGTTGCTTCTATTGTCTAAAATATTATCGTTGAGTGCTACACCAGGCGTTACCAATTCTACAACACCTCTTTTTACTATCTTTTTTTCTTTAGAAGGTTTTTCTAACTGGTCGCAAATAGCAACTCTATAACCAGACTTTACCAACTTGGGCAAATATGTTTCTAAAGAATGATAAGGAAAACCAGCCAATTCAATTTCGGAAGCAGAACCGTTGTGTCTTTTGGTTAAAACTATTCCAGTAATTTTAGCTGTTTTTATAGCATCTTCACCAAAAGTTTCATAAAAATCTCCAACACGAAAAAGCAAAATAGCATCGCCATATTTTTGCTTAATTTTTTCATATTGCGCCATTAAAGGTGTTTGTTTTTTTTCTTTGGTTTTTGCTTTTGCCATTGGTTATTTTTTCCTATTTGGTCGTCATTCCTGCGCAGGCAGGAATCTCATCATTTTAAACTAAACGCTAAGTTATAATTTACAGATAGAATGCAATAATAGTTTATACTGCTTTAATTAACATTTTGAAGGAAGAAGTTAAAATGATTTTTATTTTTAAATTAACTAGAAGTTTCATTCTTTTTCTTTAGCTCTTTTTATGAGAATTTTTTATATTTAATAAATTTATTTTTTGATTCCTCTAGTGTAATTGGTTTTAGTCTTTTTTCAATTAATATTTTAGTAGCAGATTCTATAAATGTTTCAATAACTTTAAATTTAGTAGGACGTAAATTAAAACTCCATTGCTTTGTTAAACAATCAATTACAATGTTATTAGAAATATTTAATGATTTGTATAGTTCTATTTGTTCGTCTAAAGAAATAAAAGTGTTTTCTTTTTCTTGTTTGAAATAAATATTTGCTTGAATACAAGGTTTGGAATCAAAACCCATCCATTCATAAGATATTTTTACTTGGTAATTATTGTAAAAGCCAATTATCTCGTCATTTATCTCTTTAAATCCCAGTTTTTTGAATTCTAAAAAAGGACTTTTAGATAATAATTTTTTTCTTTTTTTTGGACCCCATTTAGTGTCCCAAAAGAAGTAAATAGTTCCAATAAAAAATGCTAAAATAATTGCAAGTGTTTGACCAAAAATTAAATCTTCGTATAAAGAGTTTACACTTTCACCAACTAAGCTTGTTAAAAAAAATAATATGGAAATGAATATTAAATATGATAGATAGTATTTTTTTAAAATTTTAAACATTTGGTAAATATTGTTATTTTTTTCACAACTCAAAAGAACTCAAAAAATCCAATAAATGCAAATGACGAATACCTTTTACATTTTTTGGTGCATATTCATCTAAAGAAACTACAAGTTTTGGATAGTTGTCTTCAATTTCTAGTAAATTTCCAAATTCTCTGTCTTTTATGCTTTCGCTAGCTATTAAATAACTGGCTTGTATATACAATTTGTTACCATTTTTTGTGGCTACAAAGTCAATTTCTTTTTCTCCAATTTTACCAATATAAACTTCATAATTATTTATTCTCAAATGAATATAAATGACGTTTTCAATAATTCTACTCAAATCTATATTTGAAAAACCAATCAAAGAATTCATTAATCCCAAATCTTCAAAATAAAATTTCTCATTGATTTCAAAGATTTTTTTACCATTTATTTCTGTTCGTTTTACATTATAAATAAGCATTGCCTGCTTTAAATAATCTAAATAGTTCAGCACAATTTGTGGCGACATTTTTATTTGTTGCGACTTTAAATAATCACTTATTTTTTTAGCAGAAATTACATTTCCAGTGTTGTTTGCCAAGTAGGTGATTAAGTTTTCTAAAAAGTGTGTGTTTCTAATTTGAAATCTAGAAATTATATCTTTATAGAGTATAGTAGCTTTTATATTTTTGAGATAATCGAAAATTTGATCTTCTTCTTGATTCAAATTATGTAAAAATGGTAAACCGCCCCAAGTCATATATTTTTTTAAACTTTCTTTATTTGCTTTTAATTTATGAAAGCTTATAAATTCTTGAAAAGACAAACTATATACTTCTATTTCAATATATCTGCCACTTAAAAAAGTTGCTAATTCTCCCGAAAGTAAATTTGCATTACTGCCACTAATACAAATATGCAATATAGTTTCATTTATAAGTGAAATAAAACTAAAAATTAGAAATAGTTTCACTTATAAATGAAATGTGTTTTTAGTAATGTCTAGAATTTTTCCTTAACTTAGCATTATGCAAAACCCATTAGAAGAAAAACTAAACAACAACAATATTAAACCAACTGCAATGCGTATTTTGGTTTTACAATATCTAATGGAAAAAAATGCAGCCGTTTCTCTAAAAAGTCTCGAAGCAAGTTTTCACAAAGCAGATACAAGTACTTTGTACAGAACACTAAAAACTTTTGAAGAAAAAAAACTGATTCACAGTATAGATGATGGCACAGGACAAATGAAATACGCACTTTGTTTAGAAACCTGTAATTGTGTTTTGGCAGATCAACATTATCATTTTCATTGTACTGTTTGTGAAGAAACTTTTTGTTTAACTTCTCAAAATATTCCAAGTATAGAATTGCCAAAAGGTTTTTCTATGACACAAGCAAACTTGGTTTTAAAAGGTGTTTGTGCTCATTGTGAGGTTGGGTAATTCTACGAAAACTCCTAAGAGTTTGAAGTAATCTGTTTGTTAAAATTTTATATTTTGCTTCAAAACTATAAGATTGCTTCTTCGTTCCTCATCGCAATGACGTGAAATTTTGATAATTCCATTCAAACATTATGATATGATTCGCCTTTAATTATGCTAAATGCTCTGTACAACTGTTCGGCAAATATAGCTCGTATTATTTGATGAGAAAATGTCATATCTGAAAGCCTCAGTTTACTATTTGCTCGCTGGTAAACAGCATCTGAAAAACCAAAAGCACCACCAACTATAAAAACTAAATTTTTAGTGCTTTGTATCATTTTTTGCTCTATCCAATTGGCAAATTTTACAGAAGTAAAGGTTTTTCCATTTTCGTCTAGTAAAACTACAAAATCGGTTTTGCTAATTTTTTTAAGCAATTTTTCTCCTTCTAAATCTTTCAATTTTGTTGAAGTTAAATTTTTTGGGTTCTTGACATCTTCAATGCAAATTTCATTGAATTTGGTATAATGAACTATTCGTTTTTTATACATTTCAAAGCCTTCTTTTACAAAGTTTTGATTTGTTTTTCCTATGTAAATAAATGTTACTTGCAAAATAAAAAATTATCTATGTTGATCTACTAAAATTACATTTCCATCAGGATCTAATACTACAAAACTTTCTGGTCCTTCGGTAGTTTCATCTGCTTCAGATTCTAGTACTACTCCTTTTGCTTTCAATTGTTTTTGAATATCTCGTACATCTGTAAACGGATTTACCTCTTGTGCATTTTCGTCCCAACCAGGATTAAAAGTAATAATATTGTCTTCAAACATTCCGTGAAATAAACCTATTAAAGCATTTTCGTTTTTCATGATATAATAGTTCAATTCTTTGCTGCCGCCAAATTCTATAAAGCCCAATTTTTCATAAAAAGCTTTTGATACTTGCAGATTCGATACATTCAAACTCATAGATAATACGCCTAATTTCATAATTTTGATATTTGGTTTTAAATGTAATAAAATTCTTTTAAAGTAATTGTGTTTTAATCTTTTTTGAACTTGTGTTTTTGTATTTATCTCGTGATTATATAGTATAATATTCTTAATGAAAAACCTATCATAACTAATCCAGAAACTTTATAAAATATCAAAATTTTATCAGATTTCAATAAACGCATTAGTTTTTTAGAAAGATAAATTTTGAATAAATCTATAAGAAAAATACCTAGTAAAGCAGCAATTAAAAATGAAATTGATTGATTTGTATGCGTTGTTTTCGCATATTTTACAACCATAATCCAAACGGTTAAAACAAAAGGATTAAAAAAATTGATACTAAAACCTCTTAAAAAATATTTAGGATAGTCACCTTTTGATAAAAGCTTATCATTGTCTAATTGTGGTGCTTTTTTGAAGAAATATATAATTCCAATTGCTAGCAGAATTGCAAAACCAGCATAAGAAACTATGTCGTTAAACATTTCGTTTCCAATAATAAATTTTAAGCTATTGTAAACTGCAAAAACATAAATAATATCGCCAAGAATTATTCCAAGTGCTACAGCTATACCATATTTACTTTTAATAACACTAGCATTTATCAATTCAAAAACTACTGGTCCTATAAATAAGATACTCGCAAAACCCCAAAAAAGACCTTCTATTAAATGCATAAGTTATTTGACGAGTTAAAGGTAAATTAATTTCAAATGTATTAAATTATTTAAACTTTAACTTCTTCTGTATACTGTTTTGGTGGATAAATTTTGGAAATTATAAAAAAGAGATAAGATTTCTTAATAAAAAATTTGAAGAATGTTTTTTTAAATCTAAATCTAAGCAAGAATTAAAAGAAAATTTGTATGATAATGACATTCATTTAATATTAAAAGAAGATTCTAATGGTAGAATTGTAGGATCATCTATAAATTATCAAGGTACAAAAGTAAGTACTTCATATTTAAACTATAAATATTCTGCTTTAAATATGATAAAACATTTTAATTCTAAGGAAATTAAAATATAACAAATTGAAAACCAATAATATAACTTTTTTTATATAAAAAGTTATAAAAAGTTATAAAAAGTTAATAATAAATTATATATTTGACTAATGAAAAGTGATAAACAGTTGACTAAAGCCAAAGTGGTTGAAAGATTAGATGAGATAGCTCAATATTTAACT
>CAKZQD010000060.1 GCA_937139485.1 uncultured Bacteroidota bacterium
CGTTAGAATGGTAAAAGCGAATCCTGTTCCTTTGAAAAAACTGAAAATTCAATGGGGTAATTAACTTACCGTTTCGTCTTCTTTATTTAAAGAAAAGATGTGTAAATCTTTACCAACTAATAAATATGATATAAATCCTATTTCAATGTTACCTACAACATTATGATTAAGGTGTTCTAATTGATTACTAACTTTAAGATTAACATTTTGACCAAAAATAAAATGAGGCAAAAAAAGTAAGATGCATAATAATAGTCTATATTTCATAATTTATATTTTTTATGTAAAGATAAAAAATTAAACAAAAAAAAATCCCAAAGCTTTCAAACTTTGGGATTTTGTATTTTGCGTTAAGGATAGAGGCGGTATCCTTTTCTTTTTTCAAGAAAAGATTTAGCCGATAGCCTGCTCGAACGCCCTTTTATAAATATTTAAAATTGAAATCTGGTGTTACTTTTTTCAAAGTTTCGAAGATTAATTTTACTGTTGCGTCCATATCTTTTAATGCTACCATTTCTACTGTGGTGTGCATATAACGCAATGGAAACGAAATTAATGCTGAAGGTACTCCACCGTTGCTGTATGCAAAGGCATCGGTATCTGTTCCTGTTGCTCTTGAGGCTGCATCGCGTTGAAAATCGATTTTGTTTTCTTCTGCTGTGTCTATAATTAAATCTAATACTTTGTTGTGTACTGCTGGGCCGTAAGTTACTATTGGGCCATCACCGCAGTTAAAATCGCCTTCTATCATTTTATTGATAAGTGGTGTGTTGGTATCGTGTGCTACATCGGTAACTATTGCCATGTTTGGCTTTATAGTTTGTGTTATCATTTCTGCGCCTCTTAATCCTACTTCTTCTTGTACTGAGTTTACAATATACAAACCAAAAGGTAGTTTTGTTTTGGTTTCTTTTAGCATTTTGGCAACAAGTGCTATTACTACGCCTCCTGCTCTATTGTCTAGTGCTCGGCCGCCTGCATACTTATCGTTCAATACAAAAAACTCGTCTTGGTAAGTGATTACACTTCCTACATGGATTCCCATATCTAGTACTTCTTGTTTTGAAGTTGCGCCACAGTCTAGTGTAATATTATGCTGCGTTGGTGCTAATTTTGCATTTTCTCCACTTCTTGTATGTATTGCTGGCCAACCAAATACTGCTGGTACAAATCCTTTTTTTGTATGTATGTTTACTCTTTTTGAAGGTGCTATCATATGGTCTGAACCGCCGTTTCGCTTTACGTACATAAATCCTTTATCGTCTATATATGAAACGTACCAAGAAATTTCGTCTGCGTGTGCTTCTATTACTACTTTAAATTCGGCTTCTGGATTGATAACGCCATAAACGGTTCCGTAGTTGTCTACGTGATGCTCGTCTATATATGGTTTTAGGTAATCTAACCATACTTTTTGACCTGTCCACTCGTATCCTGTTGGTGAAGCGGTATTGATATATTCTTCAAAAAATTTTAAGTCTTCTTTCTTCATTTGTATTATTTATAGTTATTTTAATTTGGATTGTAAAGGTAATTTATTTTTTAGTAATTGTTTTTTTACTGTATTTAGTCCTTAATATTCAATCAGCTAAATAAACGAGTCAAACAATACTTATTACTTTTTACTTACTACTTTTCACTTACTACTTGATACTTTTAAAAACAAACTCCTGGTTCACTCAAGGCTGCTTCTCTTACTGCTTCTGCTACATCAAATGCTACTCTTTGGTTTAGTGTGGCTGGAATAATTAAATCGTGACGTAGTTCGTGATTGTGTATGCATTTAGCTATTGCTTTTGCTGCGGCATACTTCATTTTTGGTGTTATTATTTTTGCTTTGGCATCTAGCGCGCCTCTAAATATACCTGGAAAACCTAGTACATTATTTATTTGGTTTGGTAGGTCGCTTCTTCCTGTTCCTACTACTGCTGCTCCGCCTTTGTAGGCTTCTTCTGGCATTATTTCTGGTTCTGGATTTGCTAGTCCAAAAATAATTGAATCTTTTGCCATGGTTTTTATATCGTCTGCATTGAGCAATTTTCCAATACTTACCCCTATAAATACGTCTGCATTTTTAATGGCATCTTTTAAACCACCACTTATATTACTATTGTTTGTAAAGTTGGCAATTTCTTTTTTAGAATCGTTTAAATCTGTTCTGTCTTTTGAAATGATTCCTTTACTGTCTACCATTACAATATCTTTTACTGGTACGCAAAAATTTGGGTCAGAACCTACACAACGCAATAATTTAGCAATGGCAACTCCTGCTGCTCCTGCTCCATTGACTACTACTTTTAAGTCTTCTATTTTTTTTCCTACGACTTTACAAGCGTTTATTAAACCTGCAAGTACTACTATAGCGGTACCGTGCTGGTCGTCATGAAATACTGGAATACCTAAATCTTGAAGTCGTTCTTCTATTTCAAAACTTCTTGGTGCAGATATGTCTTCTAGATTTACTCCGCCCAATCCTGGAGAAATAATTCTTATGGTTTCTATTATTTTTTCGGTGTCTTTTGTATCTAAACAAATAGGAAATGCGTCTATGTGTGCAAATTTATGAAACAGCATGGCTTTTCCTTCCATTACTGGCAAAGCTGCTTCTGGGCCTATATCACCTAGTCCTAAAACTGCCGTTCCATCTGTAATAATGGCTACGGTGTTGCTTTTCATAGTATATTTCCAAACTTTGTTTTTGTTTTCTGCTATTGCTAAGCACGGTGCCGCTACTCCGGGCGAATAAACTAAAGATAAGTCTTCTTTGTCTATTACATTCATTTTTGGTGCTATTCCTATTTTTCCTCTCAGTTTTTCGTGAAGAAATAATGCATCTTTGTCGTAGTTTTTTTCCATTTTTTGTTTGGTTTGGTGGTGCGAAGATACATTAAGTTGACTTAAACTTAGAATTGAATCATCTACAATGTCTTATTTCTTATAAACCTTTTACTGCTTGTGTAATTTCTCTTTTACCTATTGGCCCAGGCAATCCATTTACTTTAAATCCTATGGTTTTTAGTGTTCTTTTAAAACTTCCTTTGGCGCAGTAAGTAATTAAAAAACCATTCTGTTTTAATAAATTATACATTTTTTGAAGTACTGGTGTTTCCCATAAATTTGATTGTGCTGTTGGTGCAAATGCATCGTAATAAACAATGTCTATTTTTGTTTTGATAATACTCTCGAACTTTATTTTTTCTATTTCATTTTTTATTTTGTATAGCTTAAAACTTTCAGATATTTCTTGTTGAGAATTCCAAGCAACACTATGCATTTTAGCAAATACTTCTGAATATGTTTCTTCTTTTATAAAATTGTTATAGTTGAGTTCTTTTGCAGTTTGAAGTAAAACAGGATAAGCTTCTATAGTATAATAGTTTACTTTTATACCTTTTTGCTTTGCATAATAATATGTTAAAATAGCATTTAAGCCAGTACCAAAACCCATTTCAAAGATATTGATTTCGTTTTGCTGAGTTTTTGCTATACCGTTGTTTATAAATATATGTTTTGCTTCTTGAAAACTTCCGTGATGTGAATGGTATAATTCTCCAAACTGTTTAGAGACTAAAGAATCTGAACCATCATTTGTTTTTTTTATTTGATTCGGCATTTTTTATTTTTCTTTTAATATTTAAAAGGTCGTAAAAGTCATCGAATTCTCTTTTGTAAGATAAGCCAATACCTGAACGTGTTGTTCTATTTCTTTGTGCACTAAAACTGTCGTAATCTGAAATTGTAAATGCTTTAATACGCCACCTTCTATTTTTTGTGATAGCATATTCGAAACTAACATTTGCTCCTATAAAAGTAGAGTTACTAGTATTGGCGCCTTGTTCAAAAGATTCTCCAAAATCAAAGTTTCCGCCTATGTTTATACTTAGTCTATCATTAAAAAATCTTTTAGAAAGTGCCAGTTGCAGTTCTCTTCTTTTACTTAATGTTTCTTCTGAAAAGTAACTTGGGTCATAGCTAGAAAAATTTACATAAAATTCTAAATCTTGTACTAAGTAAGATGCCCAATCTGTCAAATATCGAGAAAGCTGTGCTGTAATTAATTCTGTAACGGTGTTTAAAACATCGCCAGATGGATCTGAACCTATGCTGTTTTCTAAAGAAGAATATGATGGCAAAAACCTTGAGAGTACTAAGACTCCAAATATTTGATTGTTTAGCTCTGCATCGTTTAGTTGAATTACTTGTAGTTTACTATCTACATAGTTTCTCAGTTTGGGATCTACTCTATCTATTCCTATATCAAAAGAAATGCTAGGCTTGCTCAATTTATTTTTTAGGTCTAAAAACAAAGTAACTGGCACTCTATTTTTTGCTAAATTTATCAATTCTTCATTGTCTGAAGATAAATATTCAGATATAAAACCGTCTAAGGCTACTTTTCTACTATAGGTTGCAGACATATCTATAGTTGCATCTTTATAAATATCGCCATTAAAGTTTATTTTACTATTGGGTTCTATTCTAAATGGTTTATTTACTACATTTTGAAGTGTAAATAAATAATCTCCTTTGGTTACATTATATGTTCCAAAGAAATTTACAAATTCTGCTTTTTTTCCTACATCTATTTTAATATTTCCTTCTCCTTTTACTTTTAAAACATCTCCAGCATCTTGGTCTAAAATAATTTTTAACTCTAGGTCTTGGTCTATATCCAAATCTAATTTTACTGTAGCTCCTTTAATTTTTACTGCATCTTTATCATCTGTATTATTATCTTTTTCTTGTACTACTTTTTTTGCACTTATAAAGTTATAAAAAGAATATTCTTTACTACTTACTGCCTCTACTAGCGGAACATCTAAAAATGAATTTTCGACACTTTCGCCATAAATGTAAACATGTGGTTTGTCTGTAGAGCCAATAAATGTAGCACCACCGTTTATATAAGCTGTTCCATAAAAATCTGGACTGTCATTTATTGTAGTATTTAATGCTTTAATTTTATTTGAAGCTATTTCTAAATCTATAGCCCAGTTTCTAAAGTTTTCGTGTGTAATTTTTCCTGTTCCGTAGGCTACATTTCCTTCATCATCTTGCACGGTTACACGTTTTGCTAGTTGTATTACATTGTCATTTAAAATAGCTCTTGTATATGCAATAGTGTATGCTACTTGTGTAAAAGCTACTGTAGTTGTTACATCATTTACATCTACATATCCATTTAAATTTGGAGTAGTTCTTGAGCCTTTAATTTTTATATTTCCATTTACAGTTCCAGAAGAGTTGCCTATAAACTCGGGTATAAAGTCTTCTAAAGATTTTATGGTAAATTGTTTTATAAAAACATCAATATCAATATCTTTTTCTGTTGAAATTTCATCAAAAGAATATGCTCCTTTTATGTCTATAAAATTTTCTTTACTATGTAAGCCGCCACTCAAATATACTTTTTTATCTGGTATGTCTAGTCTCGAATTTATATTAAAATCACCAACATTATAATCGTTTACATAAATATTTAAGAAGGCTAAATCTCCATTTATGGCAGGTTCTTTATCAAAGTTATTCAGTTTTACTTCTCCACTTATTTTTCCTCTTAAATCTATTCCTTTATCTTTTAATAAATCATTAAAATCTTCTACGTTAATGTTTTTTAGGTTTACAATTAAATTGTTAGTTCCGTTTTCTTGGTTTACTTTAATATTTGCTTCGGAAGTTGCGGTATAGACTTTAAAATTTTCTGCTAAAAAACTATTTTTATTAAACGACAATAAATTTCCACTAGCTACATTCCAAAAAGAATTGTTTATTAATATAGATGAATTGGTATCTAATTTTAACTGAAACAACTCGTTATTATAAGATAAATTACCCATTAAACTAATGGCAGTAAAGTCTTTTTTGTATGTAGTGTTGATATTAAAATCTAAGTCGTTTCTAGTACCTTTAACCAAAAAAGATAAGTCTTTTACCAATACACTATCCTTCATATAAATTGCTGGTAGAGAATTTATAATATCAATTTCTCCGTTCTTCACATATAAGTTTGAGATAAAATCATTGGCTCTAAAATTTCCAAATTGTATTTTTGGAATAGTAATAGCACCCAATGCTGAGCGTGTTTTTGTGTTTAAGTTTCCGCTCAGTTTTATAACTTCAGGAATTTTTAGTTGCGGCACAAAAAGTGAAATTAAATCAGATTGATCTGTTATTTCTGCATCTACTCTTATAATTTGATCTTCTAAAACTAGAGAATCTTTACTGGTAATTAAAAATATTTGACGAACAGTTTGTGGAAGTAAACTTACTTTGTATTTACCAGAGATATTTAAATCTACATTTTCTGTTTTTAAACTAAGCTGTTTTTCTTTATTAAAATTTGTACTAGATAATACAACAGTATTTAGATTAAAAGTATCTCCTTTGCTTAAAATACTAAGGTCTTTAATTTCTAAATCTCCTAAGATATTATCAATATTGTTTGCAGAAAAATTTGATTTAATTTTTCCACTCAAAGTATAATCTTGCTTAGCTATATTTAAGGCTTTTAAATCTATTTTATCTACAGTGGAAGAGAAATCAAAGACTGGAATTTGGTTTGTAGCGTCTACCAATCCATTAAAATCCATTTTTAAGTTTTCATCGTCAATTTTAACATTTCCTTCAAAGAAATTATCTTTTACAGAGCCATCTACTATAATATTTTTATAATCATAGCCTTTTAAAGTTATTTGTTCTATGTTTCCTTTTAGGCTAGCATCTAAAGTATTTAGCTTTACTCCTTTACCTTTTAGGCTGGTATTTAAAGTTACTTTTCCTATTAGTTCTTCTTTGTCAAACCATTTACCCAAATCTAATTCTCTACCATATAAACTTCCAGAATAAGATGGTGTACCATTCTCTGCCAATTTAAAATTAATGTCTGTTTTTGCATAACCAAGCTCTGTTATTATTTCTCCATAGGTTACAAAATCAGAATAAAAACCATCAAATTTTCCTTTAAAAATTATTTGACCTAGCCTTTTGGCATTTATTGGAATAGGTATTTTATTGTGAATATATTTTAAATCATAGTAATTAGTTTTTAAACTTTCAACCCTCAAACTTATAAATGTTTCTTTAATTTTTGGAAGTCCATTTAAAGAAAAATCACCTTTAAAAACCGTATTTCTACCTGCTTTCAAAATAATATCCTTTGCTTTTATACTACTTAATCTACCTCTTATTTCTCCGTCTATTTCAAAAACACCACTTATACCTATTTTCTCAATATCTGTAAAGTATTTTAAATCCTTTGGATCTACTTTAGTTTTGTTTAAATCTAATGATATTCTAACACTATTATTAAAGTTGGCAAAATCTTCAAAAGACCTATATTTCAATTTACCTTTTGCATTAACTTCACTTAGGTTTGTTTTAAATTCAAATTCATTTAAAACTATACCTTTATTATTTAGCCATAAATCTGTACTTAGTTTTTTTAGTTCAAAACCACTTTTTTCTTTTGCAGATAAATTACTAATTTTTAAATCTAAACTATCATTAAAAACAAAAACTTCATCTATAGATAAATTTAAGTCATTAAACTGAAGTTTGTTGTAAGTCATAAATGGATAACTATTCGTATCTATAGTATTTATAAAATTGAATTGCCCTTCTGTTATATCAAAATTTTTAGCATAAATAAGTGATGCAATATCTAGTACAAAAGGTGTTTTTTCTTTCTTATTATTCCTTGTTTTATAAAAATCAATTACAGGTTTTTTTAACGATAACTGTTCAATTGAAAATCTATTTTCGTTAATATCAAATACATTTAAATCTGTAACAAAACTTGGAATTTTTGTATGAATAATATTTCCTGTTAAAGAATCATTAAATTGAATTCTGGAATTAGTTATTATGAAATCATCAAGATTTAAGAACCATTCATTTTTATTAGTTTGTTTTTTTTGTGTTGTATTTGTGCCTTTATTCAAAAAAGAAAAATTAAATAGACTATCTGTTTCTTGTCTAGAAATTTTTACAAGCAAACCATCTATATTTATTTCGTGTAAATCTATGGTACTGTTAAACATTGAAAAATAATTCAAGTCTGCTTTTACATCTGCAACAAAAAGCAATGTATCCTTTTGTTGATCTCTAACTAATAAATTTCCTAATTTTAAATTATTAAAAAATTCTATTTCAATATTATCAATAGAAATTTCTGTTCCAATACTTTTTGATAAAGACTTGGTTACTTTCTGTGCTATAAAAGTTTGAAAATTAGGAGATTGAATTGCTAAGTAAAAACCAAAAAGCAAAAACAAAAGTAAAAGAAGCAATAGAAGTGCCCATTTTGATAACTTTTTAAAAACTTTAGATAATTTCATTGCTCTTGGTGTAAAAAACAAATTTAATACCATAATTTATATTAGATTATGAAATGAAGACTTATTTAACTTATTTTGTGGCTTAATATGAATTTATATCTCTAATTAAGCCAAAAAACAGGTTTTTATAAATAAAATTATGATTCAAAACAGTACTATTCTAGCCATTGAATCTTCATGTGACGATACTTCAGTTTCTATTATTCAAAAAGGAAAAGTCATTGCAAACATTATAGAAACACAAACCGTTCATGAAGCTTGGGGCGGTATAGTTCCAGAACTTGCTTCAAGAACACATCAACAAAAAATAGTTCCTGTAGTAGATGCTGCACTAAAAAAAGCAAATATTTCTAAAAAAGAACTTGATGCTGTAGCTTTTACACAAGGACCAGGACTTATAGGTTCTTTAATGGTTGGTGCTTCTTTTGCAAAAGGAATGGCTCTTGCGCTAAATATTCCTCTTATTGGTGTTCATCATATGAAAGCACATATTTTGGCTCATTTTATAGACGAACCAAAACCCGAATTTCCTTTTATTTGTTTAACTGTTTCTGGTGGTCATACTCAAATTGTATTGGTTAAAGATTATGACGAAATGGAGATAATAGGTTCTACTTTAGACGATGCTGCTGGCGAAGCATTCGACAAAACGGCTAAACTTCTTGGCTTAGCATATCCTGGTGGCCCTTTGTTAGATAAATTATCAAAAGATGGAGATCCTAAAAAATTTAAATTTGTAGAACCTAGAGTTGGTGAACTAGAATTTAGTTTTAGCGGTGTAAAGTCTTCTGTACTTTATTTTTTGCAAAAAGAAACTAAAAAAAATCCATATTTTATTGAAGAAAATCTTAGCGACCTATGCGCTTCTATTCAAGAAAGAATTGTTTCTATATTGATAAAAAAATTGAAACTTGCTTCTAAAAAATATGCTATTAAAAATTTAGCAATTGCTGGAGGAGTTTCAGCAAATAGTGCTTTAAGAGCTCAGCTTAGCAATTTAACCAAACATGGTTACAACATATTTATACCAGATTTTCAATACTGTTTAGACAATGCTGGCATGATAGCTCAAACAGCATCTTTTATGTACGAAAAAAGACTATTTTGCGAACATTCTGCCGAACCTAAAGCACGTTGGAGTATTTAGTTTTAAAAAGGTGTATCGTCATCTACAGGAAAATCATCTGAGGCAAAATCGTCTGTATCTGAATTCATTTTAGATTGTTGTGTAATCGTATTTCCACCACCAAAATCTTGGTCAGAATCAAATACATTATTTTCTAAATCTTGGAATTTGGCAAACTTACCTATAAACTTAGTTTTTATTGTTTCTAAAGATCCATTTCTATGCTTAGCAATTATTACTTCTGCAATGCCTCTACAATCCAAACCATCTTCGTCTTGTGTAATCTTATAATATTCTGGTCTGTACAAGAAAATTACCATATCTGCATCTTGCTCTATGGCTCCAGACTCTCTCAAATCTGAAAGCATTGGTCTTTTGGCTCCTCCTCTTGTTTCAACTGCCCTACTCAACTGAGATAATGCTATAATTGGAACGCTTAATTCCTTAGCAATTCCTTTTAAGTTTCTAGAAATCATAGAAATTTCTTGCTCTCTATTTCCACCACCTTTTCCGTCTACCGAGCCAGTCATTAGTTGCAAGTAGTCAATCATTATCATCTGAATATCGTGCTTTGCTTTTAATCTTCTACATTTTGCACGTAATTCAAAAATACCAATTGCTGGCGTATCATCAATAAAAATTGGAGCTTCTTTAAGGTTATCAATATTTTTAACTAGATGTTTCCATTCTGTCTCTAATAATAGTCCTTTCTTTATTTTATCTGAACTAATTTCTGTTTCCATAGAAATTAATCTCGAAACCAACTGGTTTGTAGACATTTCTAAAGAGAAAAAAGCTACTCCTTTTTTAGCATCAATAGCCGCATTTCTAGCTAATGCAAGTGTAAATGCAGTTTTACCCATACCTGGTCTTGCTGCCAAAACTATTAAATCCGATTTTTGCCAACCAGAAGTAAGTTTATCCAATTCTTTAAAACCTGTACCTACACCAGTAATAACTTCTCCATCTACAGCATTTTTTCTTCGTTCACCTATAGCATCTACTTCTTCCAAAACTACTGCACCTATTTCTACAGCAGATTTTTTCATATTAGATTCTGTAAGTTTAAATAATTCTGCTTCTGTAGAGTCTAATAAATCAAATACATCTACAGTTTCATCAAAAGCATCTTTTATAGCTTGGCTAGATACTGAAATCACTTCTCTTTTCAAAAACTTTTGAACTACAATTCTAGCATGCGCCTCTATATTTGCAGAAGAAGCAACTTTATTTGTTAAAGAAGCTATAAAATATGCTCCACCAACTGCCTCTAACTCTGCAGTAGAACGCAATCTTTCTGTAACAGTGTACATATCTATTGGTTCGTTTTCTTCTGTAAGCTTTATCATGGCACTATAAATTCTTTGGTGCGCATCTACATAAAAATTATCTGGAGATTTTAATATTGCCGAAACATTATCAAAAGCATTTTGTTCTAACATTATGGCTCCAAGTACTAGTTCTTCTAAATCACGTGCTTGTGGTTGCACTTGAGCATTATCACTTTTATATCTTTCTGTATTAGATTTATTATCTCTTTTCTTTTGAAAAGCATTTTCTAAAGACTTGGTTATTTTTGTTGGTTCTGCCATAATTGTAGTAAATATCTGCTATTATTTATAATGCAAAATTAGTTCAAAATATTGTTTAAGGCCCTTAAAAACATCTTCTAAAATTTAAAAAATACCAACACGTGTACTTATAATAACTTCTTATGATTGTTGATAATTAAATAGAAAATTAAAAGCTAGATATTCTTTTGTAAAATTAATTACCTTTGCAATTGATGCTTAAAAATATTAACATAAAAAATAAACGTGCTAGTTTTGAATACAATTTATTAAATAAATTTACAGCCGGTATGAAACTAATGGGTACCGAAATAAAATCTATTCGTACTGGTAATGCCCAAATTAATGAGGCTTTTTGTCAAATGAAAAATGGTGAACTATATATTGTAAATATGTATATAGACGAATATAAATTTGGTTCTTTTTCTAATCATAAGACTACAAGAACACGAAAACTACTTTTAAATAAAAAAGAGTTGAAGCAAATTGATAAAAAAATTACAGAAAAAGGTTTTACTGTAGTTCCTCTTAAAGTATTTATTTCTGAAAGAGGTTTTGCTAAAATAGATGTAGCAATAGCTCAAGGTAAAAAAATACATGACAAACGCCAGAGCATGAAAGAAAAGGATAATAAACGAGAAATAGATAGAATCAAAAAATCCTACTAAAATTTTTCATAGTTATAATTCATTAAATAAAAACTACAAAAGTAAATTCTTTAACAAAAAAAAGGCTCTTTCAATTGAAAGAGCCTTTTTTAATGATTTCTGAAGTCTAATCTTCTTTTTTAGTGAATATTTTTTTTGCACCATAAGCACCTAAACCTGCTAACAAAAGAGTTATTCCACCATCAATTGGAACACCTGGCTGAGGTGGTGGTGGTGGTGGTGGTAAAGTTTGACCAAAAGTAAAGTTGATACTCATAGGTATAATCATTAAAAACATTAATAAAAAAGTAAACTTAATATATTTTGAATTGTTTTTCATATTTTTTTTGTTTGTATAAATAAAGTATGATTTGATTTTAGCTGAGAAAAATTATCTCAGCTAAAACCAAATTAACATTTATTCTTTTGTTAATAATAATTTAGTAGCCATTGATTTACCATCAACATTTACTCCTACAAAATAATATCCTGTTGTTACATCTTTAATAGATATTCTTTGTGTCCCATTTGCATCTACTGTTCCAGCAAATACTTTTTGACCTAACACATTCTGAACTTCTACTATTGCATTTCCTTCAAATGAATTCAAGAATTCTAAAACTACTGTATTCTTATTAGCAAATACTCTTAGAGCATTATCAGAATCAAGTGTTGTTACAGATGTAGTTTTATTAGAAACATTAACAGTAAATGATTTACTATCAGAACAATCATCACTTGCTACATTCAACTCTATTACATAAGTACCAGCTTCATCAAATGTATAAGTAGCATTATTAACACCATTTATTGATGTAATATCTGCAATATTCCATTCTACAGAAGTAGCATTGTTTGTTAAATTATTGAAAGAAACTATTTCTCCTACTTGTACATCTATACTAGATACATCGTAAATTGCTTCTATAGCTTCATCTGCCTCTACAGTAACAGTATAAACTTGGTTTCCTCCAAATTCATCATTTACTGTAACAGTATAAACACCTTCTGCTACATCTACATCTAAAGTATTTAATGCACCAGTAGCAATCGTACTATTTACATTAGCAACTACAAAATCTCTGTCAGCTAAACCAGTAGTTGAAATCAATTGAATTTTACCAGCATCTCCAGCACAATTAGCATCTACAGTTGCTAAATCAACAGGTAACACAAAATGTAATTCAAAACGATCACTATTATCAGTAGCCATTGCAGTATATGCATAGTTTCCAGAAGCAACATTATGATATGTTCCTAATTGCTTATCTTCTACATAAATTGTAGTATTTGTAGGAAAATCTACTATACCTTCAAAACTTAATTCGAAGTTTCCATCTGTTCCATGGTCAACTCCAAATGGAATAGAATTTCCTAAATCAGATGTAGGGAATCCATTTAAAGCCATTCTTAAATTATTCAATGAAGAATAAATAGTTGGTTGTCCAAAGTTTGAAGCTCTTTTCTTAGAATCTGTATAATCATCAAAATTATTTGTAACTAATGTATTATCTGCATAGAAAACATGAGTTTTATCAGCAAACCCATTACCAAATACATTAATAGTTAGCATTTGATCAAATACATTTGATGTACTATACCAAGTAGTTGCACTGTTTGCAACTCTATCTGCATTTGTAATATCTAAATTCACATCTGTAGCTGTCACAGGGTCATATTCTACAAATAATCCTTGCATAGAAGCAATTGTAGCACCAGAAGCTAAAGCTGCAGGTTGGAAAGAACCATTAAATGGTCCAGATGATGCATCAAAAAGTGTTGGACTTTTAAAATCATCATTAATAAAAGCATCTACATTTAATGAAGAAGGATAAGGATTTGAAACTAAATGCCACCCATCTGCAACTGCAACGCCAGAACCGCTAGCTCCAGAAGTAATCAATTGAATGTTACCAGTGTTTGGCGCACCATTTACTGTCAATGTAGATCCATCATTCATCCAACCAGAATAACCTCTTGCTGGTGCAAGCGATGTTGACGGATTTAAAGCATACCAACCTTTTTGTTCGCATTCTCCAGCACCAACTACCGCTTGTTCAAACTGAAATAAATTACTATAAGGAGAACCTACCGCTAAAGAAACATTACATACATCTGGAATAACATAAGCACCTTGAGGATAACCAGAAGCATAAGTCATATCCAATCCAGAAACTGAACCAGAAGCTACAGCTGTACCAAAGAATCTCTGACCTAAACCAGAACCAGAAGTTACAAATCTTTCTACTGTGATGTTTCCTAAGTAAGTACCAGTATAAGAAGGATCAAAATCATTTAAATAAGCAGTTCCAGAAGCATCTGATTTTAAAGTAACTGTACCATTATTAGTAAAGTTACCATCTTCAACAGCCAATTCATTGATTATTCCAATATTAGCAGAAGCATCTGCAGTTAATCCATTACCTCCATTGTTTACATTTAAATTTGTAAAATATTTCTATACAAAGTTGCCAAATTTCCTTGATAAAGTTCGGAAATAGTGCCTGGAATAAAAATTGAATTGCTTGGATTATGTGTGGATATGGAAGAAGCCATCAAGTTATCTGGAGAAGGAATTCCTGTATTTTGAACTGGTGGTGCAATTGTGCTGGATAAGAGAAAGTTTGAGAAATGTGATATTTAGCATCATTATTTATATCATTATTAGTGGCTATGGCCAATCAGACACCCTTTCAAACCAT
>CAKZQD010000061.1 GCA_937139485.1 uncultured Bacteroidota bacterium
AATGAAGAATTATGGAAAACAGATGGAACAGCTGCTGGAACAGTAATGGTAAAAGAAATAAATACTTCAACAAGAAGTAGACCAGAATATTTAACAGAAATGAATGGCAAAATTTATTTTAGTGCAGATGATGGAACGGGAAAAGCACTTTGGGCAACAGATGGAACAGATGCTGGAACGGTGAAGATAAAATCAAATAGTGGTGGTGCTGCTTTTTCTCCACAAGACATTATAAAAATGGGTGACGAAATATTTTTTAATGCTTATGATAGTGGAAATAACAACGAGCTTTGGAAATCTGATGGAACTGAGGCTGGAACTGTCTTAGTAAAAGACATAGCTTCTGGACCGGCAGCAGGTTCTGAACCAGACAATTTTATAGTAGTAGAAAACACACTTTACTTTAAAGTAAGCGGTGGCGACCTTTGGAAAACAGACGGAACAAATGCAGGAACTGTTTTGGTAACAAATTCTTTTAATGTTTTTGATATGATTAGTTTCAAAGATGTACTTTATTTTGTAGGAGACAACGGATCTGTAGGAAGAGAAATCTATAATATAGATGCAGCAGGTTTACCTCAATTAGTGAAAGATGTACAAACAGGTCCAAACTCAGGCTTAGGGACATCAGAAAATTTTGAAGTACACGGCTCAATGCTATATTTTAGTGCTATTTTACCTTTTGCAGATGCTAAACTTTGGCAAACAGATGGAACTGAAGTCGGAACAATGGAAGTACCAAATGCTCCTTCTATTCTTTCAGATCCGGAATATATGTATAGCTCTGGAAACAAATTATTCTTTGCAGCATCAGATTATTCTGCCGGAGGAACAGGAACTGAACTTTGGGTTTTCGATAATTTAAGTTCTTCTGAGCTTTCAGAAACTGCTTGTCCGTCATACACTTATGAAGGTACAGATTATACTCAAACTGGAGATTATGCTTTTGTTTACGATAATGCTTTGGGATATGATAGTACTTTTACTTTAAAATTAACAATAGATTGTGATACTGCAGGAAATGTAGGTATTTCAAATCTTCAGGAATTTGAAGTCAATACTTTCCCAAATCCGGTAAATGATGTTTTAAGTATAAAAACAGAAGAAAAAATTAGTAAAATCTCATTACTAAACCTAAACGGACAAACAATAAAAACCTTTAATCCAAGTCTTAAAACGCTTAATGTTTCAGGACTTTCTAAAGGAGTTTATTTTTTAGAGCTTGAAAGTTTAGAAAAAAAATCAATAATTAAATTACTTAAAAAATAATAAAGACTTCATCATTTTGTTTGATTGTAAGGCCTTGGCAATTTATTTTGCTGGGGCTTTTACGTTTTTAACAAACATATTTTTTAGCTACAAACTCTAGTTATTTTGTTATTTAGCTTGTTTGCTCCAGTCTAAGTATCCGCCTTTAAGGTTATATACTTTAGTAAAGCCTTTTTGTTCCATAATGCGAGCAGCTTTCATGCTTCTTGCGCCACTTCTGCAATAAACATAAACAGGCTTTGATTTTTCCAATACTTCAATCTGACTATTAAAATTTGCGTCATTTACATTTATTAGTGTTGCTCCGTTTATGTGTCCTGCTTCAAATTCTCCAGGTGTTCTAACGTCTATTAAATGACCATCATTTTTTATTAGCTCTACAAATTCTTTAGTTTCAACATTTTGAATTACTGCATCAGGGTTTTTTGGTGCTTCATTGCAAGCAGAAAAGCCTAAAAGCAAGGCTAGTATAATAATATTTGTTTTCATCTTTATTTGTTTTGATTACAAGTTTGGTTTGGCACTAAACTTCCCAAACATTTTATATTTAAAGCCGCTTGATAAAATAAAAATACAGCAATTACTAAAAATATAGTTTGATTTTCTGTATAAGCCATAAAGGCAAATATTGCGCCTAGGAATATCCGTATTGTTCTATGCCAATTCCAATCTTTAAAATTCATTAGTTTTCTACTTCTCCCATCCAAGCCATCATTCCGCCATCTAGGTTGCTTACTTTTTTAAAACCCATTGTTTCCATTGCGTTTCCTGCAGATGCGCTTCTTCCACCACTTCTACAAACAATATAAGTGTCTTTAGTCTTGTCAAGTTTTTCTACTTCTGCTTGAAAGTTTGGAGAAAATATATCTATATTTTTTGCTCCTTTTATGTGTCCTTCGTTAAATTCTTCAGCAGTTCTTACGTCAAGTAAAAAAGCATCTTCGTTGTCTTTAAAATTTACCCAAGCGTTTACATTTAAATTTTCCATTACTATTTTTTTTGTTTTTTTATATTATGCAAATATGAAGTTAATAGATTTTTTAGTTTGTGACTATTATTACATTGATAATATTTGTATGTTTTTTTAAAACTAAAAAAATCCTTTTCACAAACATCATTTCTAGTTTGCGAATAAAATAATTATTTATAGATTTACGTTCTTAAATATTTCCAATGAGCGATGCCATAAAACACGAATGCGGAATAGCATTTGTAAGACTTTTAAAACCATTACAACATTACATAGACAAGTACGATACCGCTGCTTATGCGCTAAACAAAATGTACTTGCTAATGGAAAAGCAACACAATAGAGGACAAGATGGTGCAGGTATTGCAACTTTAAAACTAGACACCAAACCGGGTGAAAAATACATAAGCAGATTGCGAAGTGTAGAAAAACAACCTATACAAGATATTTTTCAGAATGTTTTTAAAGATTTTAACGATAAAAAAGCCTTAAAAAATGGACGCTTAAAAAATGCCAAGTGGTTAAAGAAAAACATTAGCTCGGTAGGAGAAATGTATCTTGGGCATTTGCGCTATGGAACACACGGCAAAAACTCAAAGCAAAGTTGCCATCCTTTCATTAGAAAAAATAATTGGAGATCTAGAAATTTAGTAGTTGCAGGTAATTTTAACCTTACCAATGTAGATGAGCTTATAAACTTTTTGGTAGACATAGGCCAGCACCCAATAGAAAAAAGAGATACCGTTTCTGTAATGGAAAAAATAGGACACTATTTAGAATACGAAGTTCAAAATGTATTTGACGAAAATAAACCAAAAGGCTATTCAAGAAAAGAACTTACAGACATTATTGAAGAAAAAATAGACATCAAAAAAATATTGACTCAAGCAGCAAGAGATTTTGATGGTGGCTATGTAATGGCTGGAATGATAGGACATGGCGATTCATTTATTTTGAGAGATCCAAATGGAATTCGCCCTGCTTTTTACTATAAAGACGATGAAAAAATAGTAGTAGCCTCTGAAAGACCAGCTATTCAAACAAGTTTTAATGTGCCTTTGGACTCAATAAAAGAAATTCCACCTGCACACGCTTTAATTATCAGAAAAAATGGAGATTTTTCTATAGAAAAATGTATGGAAGAGCAAGAAAAATTGTCTTGTAGCTTTGAAAGAATATATTTTTCAAGAGGAACAGATAAAGACATTTATTCTGAAAGAAAAATGCTTGGAAACCTACTTACCGATAAGGTTTTAAATGCCGTAAATCATGACTACGAAAATACCGTTTTTTCATTTATTCCAAATACAGCAGAAACCGCATTTTATGGTTTAGTAAAAGGTGTAGAGCAGCATATAAACATACATAAACAAGAGCAAATAGAATCTAACCCAAATTTAAAAGGAGCAGAACTTAAAAGGCTTTTAAACTTTAGACCTAGAATAGAAAAAATAGCCATAAAAGATGTAAAAATGCGAACTTTTATTGCATCAGATTCTTCTAGAGATGAAATGGTTTCGCACGTTTATGATATTACCTATGGTTCGTTGGTAAAAAAAGTTGATACTTTAGTAATTGTAGACGATTCTATAGTGAGAGGAACTACTTTACAAAAAAGTATTTTATCTATTTTGGACAGATTAGAACCGAAAAAAATTATTGTTGTTTCGTCTGCTCCACAAATTAGATATCCAGATTGCTATGGAATAGACATGAGTGTATTGCAAGGTTTTATAGCTTTTAGAGCGCTAGATGCTTTAATAAAAGAAAACAAACTTGAGCATAAAAAAGATGAAGTTTACAAAAAATGTAAAACTGCTTTGGCAAACAATACAGCAAAAGAAGCAAACTACGTAAAAGAGCTATACGACTTATTTACGGCAGATCAAATTTCAGCAAAAATTTCTGAAATTGTAAAACCAAAAGGAATCAATGCCGAAGTAGAAGTTATATACCAAAGTATAGAAGACTTGCACAAAGCCTGCCCAAAGCATAAAGGCGATTGGTATTTTACAGGAAATTTTCCTACACCAGGCGGAAACAAAGTAACCAACAAGGCCTTTGTTTATTATATGGAAGGCATTGATAAAAGGGCTTATTAAATTTTAGTTTTTTAAGCTCATTTCTGCGTAGGCAGTTATCTCGCTGTGTTAGTTTTTTTTATTTAAACCTTTTTTCTCCCTTTAGCACCCTTTTTTATAATTTTATACGTGTATATAAGTGAAGGCCTTAATTATTCACTTCAATAAAAATAAAATTATGAAAAAGACATTACTATTATTATTTACCCTTATAAGCTTTTTTAGCTTACAAGCACAAACATTAGTTACTGGACAGTTAGATCCTGTTCCTGTTTCTATAACACCTTTTGAAATAGATTTACTTTATACAGATTCAAGTACAACAATAATGACCACAGTTGTTATAGACGGCATGGGATATTTTAATGACACTTCATCAATAAGTGGAAGTAATTATATGGTTACAGCTTCGTTTGTAGATTGCCAAGGAAATACGGTTACATTTACAGCAGATTATATGCCTCCATCACCAACTACAACTGGACACTACGATTTTGGCGTTTTAGATTATTGTTCAAATACGTTACCTAATTCATCTACAATAGTTGGTCAGTTTAATAATACAAATGGAGCTATTCCAATAAATGTAAGCTATGATGGCGGCTTAACTTATGTAATTTTATATACCGATTCTTCTGGCTATCTTTATGATTCACAAATGATGTTAACAGGTCAAAGTAGTATTTCTGCATACTTTTACAACTGTAACAATGATACCGTTTATTTAACTGCAAGCAATATTTCTGGTTCTGCAAATAGTGAGTATTTCGACTTTGGAAATATAGATTTTTGCCCAGGCTCTTCTACAAATACATACATAAATATTTCTGGACAAATGAGTCCAAATTCTGGTGTAATATCATATACAATAGTTGATAATAATGGAAACTTATTTACAGGAATGACAGATTCTTCTGGCTTTGTTTCTTTAGATTCGGTACCAGTTTCATCACTACCAAGTAGTTTGATTATTAATTATTTAGATTGTAATGGCAATTCTGCAATGGACACCGCTTATGCGCCTGTAATATTACCTTATCCTGCTCCGTATGATTTTGGAGACATTAATTATTGTCCAAATGTTGTTAACCCGCCTATTGCTTGTTTAGCAGAGTTTACTGTAAACCAAAATGTAATTATTGATTCCTTTGGAAATATTATTTCAACAAGCAATGTGTTTATTGGAAACAATTCTCAGGGGCAAAACCTAACTTACACTTGGGATTTTGGAGATGGTTCTCCTGCATACACAGGTGTTCATTTTTTACATACTTATGCCAATGCTGGTCCTTATGTTTTATGCTTGACAGTTACAAGCCCTGCAAACGCTACTACTCCTGCTTGTTCAAGTACTTACTGTGATTCGTTAATGGTAGACAGCAATGGTCTTTTAATGGCTAAAACAAATAGTGGCTTTAGTATTCAAATGGGCAATGGTAGCGATGTTTCTGAAACACCAACAGGAATTAATACTATCGAAAATAGTATTTCAGCATTCAATATTTTTCCAAATCCTGCAAAAGATTTCTTAAATGTTTTAGTAGAGACAAAAGAAAATAAAACTGCAGATTTGAAAATTTATGATATTACTGGAAAACTAATTCAAACAAATAAATTAGATATAGAAGCAGGGAAATCTTCTTTGAAAATAAAACTAGAAAATATAAATAAAGGCATTTATTTAGTGCAAATAAAAACAGATAAAGGTTTTGTAACTAGAAGGCTTTCGGTAAAATAATTGTTTAGTCGGTTTTATAAATTTGCTAATGGCTTTAGCTCTATTGATTACACAATAGGGCTAAAGTTTTTTATGAAATAAAGGTGCAGATAGAAGAGAAATTATATAAGAAATTGAAGCAAAAAGATAAAAAAGCACAGTTGTTTTTTTATAAATACTGTTTTAATACCTTAATGAGAGTAGCTTACAGATACAAAAACAATAAAGAAGATGCTGCGGCTTTGGTAAATGATAGTTTTTTGAATGTTTTACAAAATATTGAAAAATACAACATAAAAAAACCGCTAGAACCTTGGCTAAAAAGAATAGCAATAAATAAAGCAATAGATGATTTTAGAAAATACAATAAAATAAACAATGTTACAGATAGTTTTGAAGCCTTGGCTTATGAAAACAAACTAGAACAAAAAGAAATATTAGACGAAAATTATAAACTTGAAGACTTACAACTAAGAGTTAATTTACTATTGCCAAAAGCAAGTAAAACCGTTTTTTATTTATATGCAATAGATGGTTTTGCGCATAAAGAAATAGCCAAAAAATTAAAAATATCTGAAGAAACATCTAAGTGGCACGTAAAAAACGCTCGTAAAATTTTAAGAGAAAACAAAGACAAAATATTAAATTGAAAGATTTAGATAAAGACATAGAAAATAAGCTAAAAGAGCAATTCAACCAACAAGATTTTGATATTCAAGATGCTTGGTTAGAAGATATGTCTACTGTTTTAGATGATTATAATAAAAAAGACAATAAAAAATTTTTCTTTTGGCTTTTTGTTGGTTCTATTTTGGTGGTTGCAGCAAGTGCTTTTTTATGGAACAATTTTTATACTCCTACAAACAATAACGAAACAGTAATTTTAGCAACAAATAAAGCTGAAATAAATGCAAGTAATAATAGTGAAAATTATAAGTTTACATACACAGAAATGGAATGTGAACCCAATGAAATCACTAAAGAAAAAACAAGTACAAAATCAAATAAAAAGAAGGTTTCAAAGAAGAAGTCAATAGTTCAAAAACAAACAAATACAAAATCAAACACTTTTAAAGCAAGTAAAAACAAGAAGTCAAATAAAAACATTAATACTTCAAAAAGTAGTTTTTTAGTTGAGAAAAATAATGATGCTAGTGAAGTTGAAAATTTAAATTCAAAAATTAATTTTATTGAAGACTTAGTTAAAGAAGAAAACAAAGCACAAAAATCGAAAACACTATTTGCTTCTGTTTCAGAAAAATTAAACAATGAAAAAACCATAAAAGAACATTTTATTTCACAAAAAACAGATTCTATTGAAGAACCTATTTTAGAAAACGAAGTCTTAGATTCTGTTCAAGAAAGTATAATAGATAAAACGAATGAACTAGAAAAAAAGCAAACAAAAAATGATTTAGGATTAAGCCTAGCTATAAATGCAGGGCCAAGTTTTGTGTTTAGAAACTTTAATTCAGAAACACAAAACACCAAAAGAACAAATGAAGAAAGAAATAAAACAGCTTGGAATTTGAATTTAGAACTATATAAAACTTTTGAAAACAATATCATTTTAGAAACAGGAATAAATATTACCAACTATGGAGAAAAAATAGATTATACTTCAATTTCTGAAACATATAAAGACACAACATATCAAACAGAAGTCTTAAATTATTTAAATTTAAATATTAGCAAAGTTGGTCAATCTTTACTTTATGACACTTCTGCAATTTTATACTACGACACTACTTTAGTAATAAAAGATAGCATTTTTGAAAACACTGCAGTTCAAAAAGCAAACGGAAAAACAAACTTTACATACATTGAAATTCCTGTACTTTTTGGCTACAGAATTATAAACACTAAAAAGTGGCGTTTAAGTGCTACAACAGGTTTTTCTGCAGGCTTTTTAGTAGGCAGCAAAGGAAACTATGTAAACACCAAAAACAATTTAGAATCTGCAACAAATCAAAAAGCAATCTTCAACTATCTTTTGGCAGCACAGCTAAACTACAATATTTATAAAAATTTAAACCTAAGTTTAGCACCAAATTTCAAATACAGCATAAACAATCTAAGTACATATTCTGCTACAAAAAAGCGATATATTTCTTTCGGCATAAATGCTGGAATAATGCTTGATTTTTAAGCCTTTGTAAATTAACTGCATTTATTTTATACCCATAATTTTATTATATTTGCTACTCAATTATACAAATTATGAATCCATTTTTCAAAGAATACGACACAGCATATCAATCTATTCCTTTTTCAAAAATTAAGACCGAGCATTATATGCCAGCCTTTTTAGAAGGTATAAAGCAAGCTGAAAAAGAACTCGAAGACTTAGTAAACAGCACAGAAAACCCTACATTTAAAAACACGATAGAAATTTCTGAATACAGCTCGAAAATATTGAGCAGAACCTCAAAAGCATTTTATAATTTACTAGGCGCACATACTTCTGAAGACTTACAAAAAATAGCACAAGAAATTTCTCCAAAGCTTACAAAACTAAGTAGCGATAGAGTTTTAAACAAAGTATTATTTCAAAAGATAAAAACAGTTTTCGAAAACAAAGCAAACGAAAACTTAAACCCTGAACAAGAAATGCTTTTGAAAGAAACTTACAACTATTTTGTAAGAAACGGAGCAAATTTAAACGATGCCGACAAAGAAATTTTAAGAGGAATAGACACCGAACTTTCTACACTATCTTTAACATTTGGAGAAAATGTATTGAAAGAAATCAATAAATACGAACTGCACATTAGTCAAGAAGAAGACCTTGCTGGCTTGCCAAACGGAATAAAAGAAGCCGCAGCACTTACTGCAAAAAATAGAAATAAAACTGGTTGGGTTTTCACATTAGATGGTCCAAGTCTTATTGGGTTTTTGAAATATGCCGACAATCGTGAACTGCGTAAAAAACTACATAAAGCATCTGCCACCAAAGCAAGCAAAGGCGATGATTTAGACAATCAAGATATTGTTAAAAAAATTGTTACTTTAAAAAGCAAAAGAGCAAAACTTTTAGGTTTTGAAAGCCATGCTGCATTTGTACTAGCAGAACAAATGGCGACAAAAGTAGAAACCGTAAATAATTTTTTAGAAGACCTTTTAGTAAAAGCAAAACCTTTTGCCCTTAAAGAACTTAATGAATTACAAGAGTTTGCAAAAAGTATAGGCGGTCCAGAAGTATTAGAATCTTATGATGTAGCATATTATTCAGAAAAATTAAAAAACAAACTATTCAACTTTAACGATCAGCAATTAAAACCATATTTTAAACTAGAAAACGTTTTAAATGGAGCTTTTATAGTAGCCGAAAAACTTTATGGTTTATCTTTTAAAGAAATAAATACTGTAGACAAGTACCATAAAGACGTAATGACCTATGAAGTTACAGACGAAAACGGTGAATTAGTTTCTTTGTTTTATGCCGATTTTTTTCCAAGAGAAAGCAAGCAAAATGGCGCATGGATGAATAGCCTAAAAGCACAATACATAAAAGATGGAGTAAACAGTAGACCACACATTATTAATGTATGTAATTTTACTAAACCAACAGAAACCCAGCCTTCTTTATTAACATTTAATGAAGTTACTACCTTGTTTCACGAATTTGGTCACGGTTTGCACGGAATGTTATCAAACACACAGTACAAAAGCCTTTCTGGCACCAATGTATATAGAGATTTTGTTGAGTTACCATCTCAAGTATTAGAAAACTGGTGTTTCGAAAAAGAAGCATTAGACTTATTTGCTTTCCATTACGAAACAGGAGATGTAATACCAAATGAATTGGTAGAAAAAATAAAAGCCTCTTCAACATTTAGAGAAGCCTCTGGAATGATGCGTCAGTTAAATTTTGGAATGTTAGATATGGCTTACCATACCACAAACCCAGAAGCAGTTACAGACATAAGAAGTTTTGAAAGAGAATCTACAAAAGAAACGCAATTAATGCCAGTAAATGATTATGCTTGTTTTAGCACGGCATTTTCTCACATATTTGCAGGAGGATATTCTGCAGGATATTATTCTTACAAATGGGCAGAAGTTTTAGATGCCGATGCTTTTGAATACTTTAAAGAAAACGGTATTTTTAACAGAGAAATTGGAGAAAAATTTAAAGAATGTATCCTTTCTAAAGGAGGAACAAAGCACCCTATGGAACTTTATAAAGACTTTAGAGGAACAGAACCAGACAATACAGCACTATTAAAAAGAGCTGGTTTACTAGTAGAAATAGCATAATTGGCTTTAGAAAACTTTTAAATTTTGCTTACACATAAAAAAATGGGCTTGAAATATTTCAAGCCCATTTTTTATATATTTTATTATCTATTTTTAACCCAAAGCATAATCTTTGCTTCCTAATGCTTTAAGTTGTTTTCCGTGTTCTATTAGCGCACTCCACATACTTGGCATATTGTGATAAACTATACCGTATTCCTTAGCTGTTTCTTCTACAATTTTAGAAAGTTTTTTGTAATGAATATGACAAATATTTGGAAACAAATGATGCTCTACCTGAAAATTTAAACCACCAATATACCAAGAAACCAACCAGTTATTTCTTGCAAAATCTGAAGTTGTTTTTAATTGATGTACCACCCAGTTTTCTTCCATAGAGTTGTCTTCTGCTGGAGCATGAAAAGTAGTATCAGGAACCACATGTGCTAACTGAAAAGTAGTTGCCAAAGTAACTCCTGTAGTAAATTGCATAATAAAAAAGAAAATTAAAACTTGCCACCAAGCAAATGGTAAAAATATCATTGGAAGCACGTACATATATGTATAATAGAACGCCTTTATAGCTATCATTATAGTATATTCTGACCAAAAAGATCTTTTTACAGAACCATTAACTTTATTTTTTCTAAACTTAAATGGTTGTACAAAATCCTTAACGGTCATCCACCTTAAAGTCATAAAACCATAAAGAAACCAAGCATAAATATATTGGAATTTGTGTAGACCAATCCATTTTTGTTCTTTATGAAGTCTTAATAAAGCACCTGCTTCTATGTCTGTATCTAAGCCTTCTACATTGGTAAAAGTATGGTGCAATAAGTTGTGCTGAATTTTCCAGTTTGTAGCATTTCCACCAACAACATCTAGCACTCTTCCTAGCATTCTGTTTACCCATTTGTGTTTAGAATATGCTCCATGATTTGCATCGTGCATTACAGACATTCCTATACCTGCTACGCCCAGTCCTATAACCAGCCAGCACAGCGCCACAAGCCAAAAGTTAGTGAAAAAAAACATCATTGCAAAATATGGTACTAAAAGCATCGCAAACATAGATACGGTTTTAGTTATCATAGAAAAATTTGCATGCCTAGAAATTCCTTTTTCCTTAAAATAGCCGTTTACTCTTTGCTTTAATTCTTTTACAAACTCAGCATCTTTATCCTTAGGAAATTTAATTTTAAATATGTCTTGCATTTTGGTTTTATTTGGTTTATAAATACAAATATACTGCGAAATATTTAAGTGCTTTTTTTATAGCTAAAATTGTAAGTTATATTAACAAACTTTACCTTTGGGTAATATGAAAACAATTTTAATTACTGGAGCAACTTCGGGTATTGGAAAAGCTTGTGCAGAGCTTTTTGCTAAAGAAAATTATCAACTTATTTTAACTGGTAGAAGAGCCGAAAGATTAGAAAAAATAAAACAAGATTTGATAAGCAAATACAAAGTAAAAATTCATGTTTTATGCTTTGATATACAAAATAAAAAAGCAACAGAAAATGCTATAAATACTTTGCCAGAAAGTTTTAAAAACATAGCTATTTTACTAAACAATGCTGGTTTGGCTTTAGGAAAAGAAACTTTAGACAAAAGCGATATGCAAGATTGGGAAACAATGCTAGACACCAATGTAAAAGGTTTGCTTTATGTAACTAGGGCAGTTATTCCTATTATGAAAAAAAATAAAAGTGGACACATAATAAATATTTCTTCAATTGCAGCAAAAGAAGTTTACCCAAACGGAAATGTTTATTGCGCAAGCAAACACGCAGTAGATGCACTTACAAAAGCAATGCAAATAGACCTATTGGCACACAAAATAAAAGTTACTTCGGTAGCTCCAGGAATGGTTGATACAGAGTTTTCTACCGTACGCCACAAAGGCGATAAACAAACTGCTGATGCTACATACAATGGCTTTACTCCTCTTTTTGCAAATGATATTGCAGAAGTAGTTTATTTTGTAGCATCAAGACCTGCGCATGTAAACATCAACGATATATTGGTAATGCCTTCTGCACAAGCCACAGCTACTATTGTTAGAAAAGGTAACTAGCTTGTTAGCAAAACGATATAAAGCTTGAAGGTCTTTTTTATTAGTTAAAAAGACCTTCAAGCTTTGTTTATTATTTAAGCTCTTATTTTATTCCAGAAATTAACTGATCTTTAGGAAATTTTGCAGAATAACTAAAGTCTAGTTTTTTAGATTGCCCAGAACCCAATTCAAATCGCCATAATAGTTTACCGTAATCTTTGGTGTAGACGGCTGTTCCTTTTTCTAATAATTCTATTACAATATCTTTTGTTTGCGAAACAGGTATTTGGTCCAAAATTTCTATTTCAATAGGAATAGATTTTTTGTTTTTTACAGAAATTTCATAAGCCAAAGTTTCTTTTTTGTTGCTACCTAAAAATTTCACTTCACAGAATTCTGTTTTTTGCTTGCGTTGAATATTAATACTTTCATCTCTTCCCATAGAAATTAAAAGCGTATCTGATGTTACATTGCCATTTATAAATGATTTGCCTACATAGCCACCGTCAAAGAAAATATTTGCATCTCCTGATACTAAATTGTATTTACCCCAGTCGCTAACTTTGGCTAGTAAAAAAGCTCCTTTGTCTAGTTTTGGCACTGCATGATAAATGTATTCTGTAGGCAAATTGTAAGATTCTAAAGGAATCATATTCATTTTACCATCAGTTGCTACAGTTTGTTTGTGTGTTATTTTAAACATTACACTCATTTGGTTTTCAGTAGATTGTGCATTGTATTGAAATGCATCTTTAAAATCTTCTACTATTTCTTCATTAGTTTCTGCATACATCATATTCATTACCGCTTTTTCATTATACCCAGCTTTATATTTTTTGTCTGCATTATAGTTTGCTACATAATAGTTTGCATAAAGAGGATTTAAAATAGGTCTATCATTATTTATAGCAGGATTTCCTGTAGAAACTGTCATGTTTACATCATTCCATTTTTGACCCGTATTTTGATAAATATTTGCTTTATAGTTTAGTACTACGTCTTTTTCTATTCCTTCAGATCTTAAATCATAAACAGGACTCCAGCCAGCATTGCTTACTATATAACTACATTTAAAGTTTGCCGTAGCAGGCGAAACAGAAGAAACCTGTAACACAATGTTTCCACTTGGTTTGTTAAACAATGCATTTATTTCATTTAGTTGTGCATTGATATTATTTCTTTCTTCTACTATTTTTTTATCTTCTTTTTTTAGATCAAAAACAGCTTTTCTTATTTCAAAAAGACGTGTTTTGTAAATAGTTGCCATTTCTGAAACTTGGTTTGGATTAAAACCAGATTCGCTGGTATTTAAACTTTTACTCAAGTTCATGACTTCTTCCATTCCTTTATAAATACTTTTTTGTTCTTTTATCCATGCAGTTTCTTCTGCTAGTTTATCCAATCTTGCTTTTAGTTTTTCTATTTCTGGATTGTTTTTTACTGGTAGCAGGTAGTTTCTTTCATATTTAGCCGATAGCAAAGTAACATTTGGCGCACCCGCTATTTGCACTTGTAGGCTTGCAGGATTTATATACGTAGAAATACCTGTAAGTATAATCTCTTGTTTTCCTGGAAGTAGTTTAGTATTAACTTTTCTAGTAACTTCTGCGTTTTGTTTAAAAACTGTTACATCGGTAATTTTAGATTCTAAAGCCGTCTGAGCTTTTATATTAATACTTAAAAAGGCTAAGAATAAAACAATAACAAGGTTTTTCATAAAAATATTTTGATTTAAAAATGAACTATACATTATAGATGAACATTGTATGGTTTTTCCATAAAAAGAATCTATATAAATGTAAAAAGCCTCAATAAATTTAATTACCAAGGCTTTTTTAAAAAAATTTCTGTTATAACAATTCTGGTTTTCCTCTAGCAGAACTAGCCGCACGTTTTGTTCCTTTTCCATTATGTCCACCTTTTATGGCTTTTAATTGTTTTGGTTTTATTTGCTTTTTCTCAAAGCTTAATATTGTTTACGAAACGGTAAGTTAATTACCCCATTGAATTTTCAGTTTTTTCAAAGGAACAGGATTCGCTTTTACCATTCTAACG
>CAKZQD010000062.1 GCA_937139485.1 uncultured Bacteroidota bacterium
ACCTGACAGATTCTGTAGTTGTTGATGTAGCCACTGTTGCGGTTGACACGTTAAAGCAAAACATGTTCCCAATTAAAGCGGTACAGAACGAACCCTATACTTTTGATGATTTTAAAAGTTATTTGTGGTGGATTTTAGGAGTAGTATTACTATTGGCAATCATTCTATATTTTGTGTTTAGAAAAAAGAAAACACAGGAAGAAATTGAAGCTAAAATTCCGCCTTACGATTTGGCTTTAAAGCGTTTAAAAGAACTGGATAACAAACAACTGTGGCAAAAAAATAAAATAAAACAATATTATGTTGAGTTGACAGATATCATAAGGTCATATATAGAACGCGAATTGAATATACCCGCTTTAGAATCAACTACCAATGAATTAATGGAAACCATCACGGACTTTAATAGTTCAAGTTCTTTGAATATTCCGGATGAGACCATTAAAAAATTACAAAGTTTGCTAAAAGATGCTGATTTGGTAAAGTTTGCAAAGTATGTTCCGTTATCTAATGATATTGAATTGCACAGAAATGATGCTGAGGAAATTATTGAAGTATTACATCCAAAAATAAAAATTGAAGATGAAGCTGTGGAATAACTTAGAACTGACAAACCCAGAATTTCTGTGGTTATTCTTGCTAATACCTTTATTGGCGATTTGGTATTTTTTTGTTCGTAAAAAAGACAAGGCCACGTTAACCATTTCAAACACCAAAGGTTTTAAAGGATCGTCATTATTGGCAAAATTAAAACCCCTGTTGTATGTGTTAAGGTTGTTGACATTATCGGCATTAATCTTAGCAATGACAAGACCTAGAAATGTTGAGGTTAGTAAAAAAACGAAAACTACCAGCGGAATTGATATTGTTATGGCGATTGATATTTCGGCTAGTATGCTAGCGAAAGATTTACGTCCAAACCGATTAGAGGCATTGAAAGATGTTGCAAAATATTTTGGAGCAGCAGATATTGTAGTGCAACCATACAAAACGGCAACACAAAGTGGAATTACACAAATTGCATATCATTTCGAAAAACCAATGATAGTAACCGATGTTGGTGGTTTAAAAGAAATTGTACCAGAAGGCAAAGTTGGTTTTGTGGTAAAACCAAAAGCTGAAGAATTAGCAAAGGCGGTTGTTAAATTTTACGAAAGTGATATTGATTTTCAAAAACATATAAAAGAAGAAAAGAAAAAATATGCTTGGAGTAGAATGCTTGAAAAAATTGAGCACTTGATGAGCTAAGAGTAAATCATTTTCAATTTTATAGAAACTTTATATATACGCGTAATTACTCTGCAGAAAGGAATATCGTGCGCCGAATTACTTCAAATACCTTTCTTTAAGTACAGCCAAATGATGTAAATCGTGCCCTGCAATTATAAAACCCATTGCTCTTACAGAAATTTTTGAATTGCTAGCTATTCCTTGTTCTAAAAGCATTTCATTGGTAAAACTCTCAAATAAACAAACTGTACTTGCTCTTAAAGTTTTATATTCATTAATTAAACTTTCTTTAGTTCTATGCTTGCAGTTTGAATTTGCAGCATATTCGTTTTCATCATATCCAGCAAGTGGAGTATTATCTTTTCTTGCAAATCTTAACGATCTGGCACAAAATATTCTTTCGGTATCCATTAAATGAACTAAAAGTTCTTTAATGCTCCATTTATCTTTTGCATATTTATAGTTTAATTTCTCTTCAGAAATATCTTTTAAAACATCTAACATTTTATTCTTACTGTATTCAAGAGTATTTATCAATTCCATTTGCGGAACTTTGCTTACATAAGTTTCAAAATATGGCTTGTATTCGTTTTTATTTAAATCAGATACTTTCATTTATTTTAAAGAATTTAAGTAAAGTTGTTCTATTTTTTCTCTAGCCCAAGGAGTTTTTCTAAGAAAACTTAAACTAGATTTTATACTTGGGTCGTATTTAAAACATCTAATATTTACAGATTGACTTAGCTTTTCAAAACCATAAACTGTTACAAGATGTTCTAAAATTTCTTTTAGTTTTATTCCATGAAGCGGATTGTTTTTTTGTTCCATAATTTGTTTTAATAGTCATAAATATAAGTTTATTTAAACTTTTATAAAGCGCTTTCTTTGTATTTTTGTTTACTAACTAAATTAGCTATGTTTTTTAAAGAAATTGTTTCAAGTATTACATCTTATTTCAAAGCACTAAAACTTATTAAAGAATTGAGTTTGTATAAGTATTTTTTAGTTCCAGCATTGTTGGGATTAATTTTAGGTGGAATAATTTTTTCATTTGCATTTAGTTTTTCAGATAATATTGGACTTGTTTTATCTGGTTTATGGAAATTTGACTTTGCGAAAGATTTTGTAAGCAGTTTAAGCACTTGGCTTGGCGGTTTTTTAGTACTTGTTTTAGGAATATTGGTTTATAAACATTTATTAATGGCACTTTCTGCTCCTTTTATGTCGCCTGTTTCAGAAAAAATAGAAGAACACATAACTGGTCAAAAATGTAAGTCGCCCGAATCTAAAAAAGAATTTTTTGGTCAAATATTACGCTCTTTAAGAATTAATATTAGAAATTTAATTTTAGAAGTATTAATTACTTTTCCATTATTTATTTTGAGTTTTATTCCTGTTTTAGGTCTTTTAGCAACTGCTGGTATTTTCTATTTTCAATCTTTTTATACTGGTTTCGGGAACTTAGATTATACTTTAGAAAGGCATTTGAATTATAGTGAAAGTAAAGATTTTGTGAAAAAACATAAAGGAATAGCAGTTGGAAATGGTCTAATTTTTACATTAATGTTGTTTATTCCTTTTTTTGGAATTATGATTACACTTCCTATTGCAACTGTGGCAAGTACACTAGATTCAGTAGAAAAATTGCATGGCGATGATCTGTTGAAACTTAAATCTAATTAGACACAAATTTTAATTCATTTTAATGTTGTTTTAAATCCAATAAATCTGAGATTCCCGCATGTGAGAATGACACGCAGGTTTTTAGTAATTTTGATTTTAGAAATTACAAGCGTTATTGTTTTGAAAATGAATCAACGTAAATTGTAAATCAAAAATCGTGATTCTAATAAGTTCTATCCAAAATGTACCAACTAAATGCACGCAAATTCAATTTTACCATAGAATCTTTAACTAATGGATCTACTATTTTCCAAGCACTATTTACAATATCTTGTGCCTCTTGTGTACATTTTTGAAGTACTTCAAATTTATCTAATAAAGCAATAGCTTCTGAAATTAAGTCTAAATTATCGGTTTTTAATTGCACAATTTCCCAAAGTCTTTTTCTATCAGTTTTTTCTAAATACGACATAGCTACAGCTATTGGATATGTAATTTTTCCTGCCGTAATATCTTCGCCTTTAGTTTTTAAACCATCTTTAAAGCCTTTTAAGTTTAAAGTATCATCTATTATTTGAAAGGCGACACCAAGTGCATCATAATACAAACCTAAACCTTCAACCTGTTCTTCTGTTCCTTCGCCAAGTATAGCACCAATTTTAGCTAAATAACTTGCAGGAGCAGCAGATTTTAGTCTATGAATTGCCAAACTTCTTTGAACTAAAAGATCGCCTTTTCCATTTTCTACAACATCATCCATCATATAGTCCAAGCCATATAAATCTAATGCTTGTCCACTATGTGCAGCTCTCAAGGTTTCAAAATACATGTGGTAAATACGTAATTTTTTTTCATCGGCAATGTCTGCATTATAAACACTAATTTGACCTATGAAATATGCCGCAGAACCAGCGTTTATAGCTATTGGTTCGCCATATATTTTGTGGCAAGCAGCTTTGCCTCTTCTAATATCAGATTTGTCTTGCACATCATCTACTATTAGTGAGCCTACGTGCATTAATTCTGGTAGCGAAAGCCATTCTATAGCTTCTTGAGAATTTCCTCCTACAATATCGCAACAGGCCAATGCTGCATAAGAACGCCAAGATTTTCCGCCTCTATCTATTATTGTTCTTATTGGTTCTATCAGAGCTTTGCCATAAATATCTGGTGGAATACCATCTATATAATGTTTTTGTTCTTTTTTGGAAACCAATTCACTAAGTTTATCTTCATTTGGTTTATGTGGAATTACAAAATCTACAGATTTTATAGTTTCTCTACTTACAACTTTAAAAAATTCCTCTAAATTATCTAAAGCTCCAAAACCACTTCTTTCTATAAAACCTGGGCCTTTTACTTTATTATTGTTTACAGTTCCGTTTACTTCAATTCTTCCTTCCCAAAAAGCTGGTTTTGAAATTACGGTAGCAAATTCTTGCTCTGCAAAAACGGCTTCAATTTCAAGTTTAATTCCTTCATTTTTAGCTTCCAAAATCCATTTTGTTGGGTAATCTTGAAAAGTTCGGGTACTTGTCCAGTTTTCTCCTACGGCTTTAAAAGTAAAGTCAGTTATCTGCTTTCTGTTGCTATCTTTGTCTATTAAAATTAAATGCGAACCTAAAGTTTTTTCAGAATCATTTTCTACTAAATTGTATGCAGAAAGTTCTGTTCCGTTTTCTAATTGTGCCGAAATCCAATCCCAAGCTACATCTTTAGTTATTTCAACTTCTTTGTTTTTTTCTTCATCTCGGTTTCGTCCAAATTCGTGATCGTACCAAGCTTGTCCAGATGCTATTTCTATTTTTTCATCTTTTATTGTAATGCTTCCTTCAATATCATTTCTCGGAATAAAATAATAAAACATATCTTCTGCATTTGCGCCATAAACTACACCCTTATCACCGTGTCTTATGGGTTTTCTTTTTGGTGTCAATTCCATTTCGCAGGCTACATCGTGTTCTTTATCAAAAAGCGATATTTTATAGTTTCCATTTTTTTGTTTTACAAAAGAATTGGTGTCAAATTGGAGATTTAATTCGTCTGTAGCACAAGTTACTTCGCCTTCAAATAATCTATCTGGATAAGGCACAACGCCTTTTTCTAGCATTTCAATTGCTGCTTTTCGTATTCTATTATCTTTTACTATTTCACCTTTTTTTATTCTTTCTAAACCAATTTCGGGTGCACGAGCATCTACTACCGAGTTAGCGTAATACTTTTTGTTTTCTGTATCTACAATTGCCCAAGTTATAGAGTGAGCATAAATAAGTTCTTTTTTTTCTTCATCATATTTTAAAAGTTTTCTAAAAAATGAAGCGAAAATAGAGTACGCCTTTCCATTATTTCCTGTAAAGTGAGCATTTATATACCACCATTCTGTTGTAGAACTTTCGTGTGGTAAATCATGAATGTTTAAATCAATTTCGCCATCTTTTGGCCAGTCTTTTGGTGCTGTAAAACTCATATATTAGTTGGGTTGAAATAATAATGTCTAAATAATAATAAACTACCTAGGCTTTTAAATAGTTGTATTTTTTATGGTTTTGCGATATTACTTAACTTAAAAATTTCTTCTTGTATATTTTTATCTAATTCATTAAATAAATCTTCATCAATGATTTCTTCTACATGAAGTTCTGCTGCTATACGTACCATTTTTTCATCGTTCAAATCTGAATATCTTCTTACTAAATAGTGTTCGTTTTTGATTACTTTTTTATAAATCTTGTCGTAGGCTTCTTGGTTTGTTTTCAAATTTTCTTGCCATTCCTTTACAGCCAATTCAATAATTCTATTGCTCTTACTGTATTCGTAATCTCTAGCATTTTTTATAATGTTATTTAAAATCTTTTTTTGTTGTTGTTCTAAAATCATTTTGTTAGGAATTTTAAGTTTAAGCAATAGTTTTTTCTAATGAATTATTTTTTAATGACTATCCGCTTATTTATAGAAAAAAATATTCGGATTATATTTTGCGAGTCCTGTTCTTCCCTTGAGGAAAGTAGATGGGTGAAAATATCAGAGAATCACCCTCTTATCTCCCTCAAGGGAGAAACATTCTTAGCAAATTTTGACTTACTGTATTTTAACGGACAGTCATTTATTTTTTTATACCAGTTATTTTTAAAACTTCTTTTCTTATGTCAGCATCTAATTCTTCAAAATCTAAAATATTTACAATATCATCAGAAAAAACTTCGGCTAGTGTTCTAATACATTTCTCATCATTTAAATCTGCATATCTATTTACTAAATGATGTTCATTTTTAATTACTTTTTTGTAAATTTTATTATAAGCCTCTTTGTCTGTTTTTTTATTTTCTTTCCATTCGTTTACAGCATTTTCTATTATAGCATTACTTGTTTTTTATTCTTTTTGCTTACAGTTTTCTAATAAATTTAGTATTTGCTCTTTTTGGGCTTTATTTAGTGTCATTAGGTTTAGTGTTTTGTATTTACTTATTAGTTTTAACTAATTTTATTGTTTACAAAGTTAAATAATTCTGCATCTTTTGCTATTGTTTTTTGATAAATTGCTTCTGCTTTTTCTTGCATTGCTTTTTTCCAGCTTTCATCTTTTAAATCTGCCATATTTATTTTTACATTCATGTATGCACCAAATACTGCTGTTCTTATACAAAGTGCTCCTACGCCTGCATCTGTAATAGAGTTTGGATTTCCAATTTTTATCATTTCTTCAATCATTTCAAAACAATCATAAGATGTTTTCATTACTTGAAAAGGAACTTCTATAGCAAATTTTGTAGCATCTTGAACTGCTTTGCTTCGAGTAGTTTTTTCTTCTTCACTTGCTTTTGGCAATCTAAAAGCATCTATTATTTTATTGAATGCTTTAGTGTCTTCATCTACTAAAAACAATAATTTATCTTTGAGTTGTTGCCCTTTTTCTGCCCAATTAGAAAATTGTTCCCATTTATCGTCCCAGCCTGGTTTGTGTGAAGATAAATTGGCTACCATTGTAGCTAAAGAAATACCAAGTGTACCCACATAAGCAGAAATAGAACCTCCACCTGGAGCCATACTTTCGCTTGCAGTTTCGTTTGCAAATTCATTTAGTTTCATATTAACCAAAGGTGCAGCATTGGCATCTTCAATCATATATTCTATAATGTTTTTTCTTGCATCAAAAGGATTTAACTCATCAAGTCCCATTGATTTTACTGCTATTTTTATGATTTCACTTTCAGCTATTCCAGTACTTCTATTTTGTTTTCTTAAAAAATATTTTCCTGCTTCTAGCATAGAATTTAAAGGTACTAATCCTACTAATTCAGAACCTGTAACACGCATTCCTCTATTATGGGCAGATTTTACACATTCATCAAAAGCTTTGTGTAGTGGTGTGTCTGTAACATTGGTAATATTCATTGAAATTTGTGCTACGCCATATTCTTCTATAAACCAGCCAATTCCTTTTACGCCTTTACATGTTCCAGGAACTCTTACTGGTTCACCATTTTCATCTAAAACTTTTTTACCAGTTGCAGGATTTCCTTCTCTTTTTATTCTTCCTTGTTCTCTAATATCAAAAGCTATAGAATTTGCTCTACGTACAGAAGTAGTATTTAAATTTACATTATAGGCAATCAAAAAATCTCTTGCTCCAATAGCTATATTTCCACTTTTAGCATTAAATTTTGCTGGTCCAAAATCTGGTTTCCATTCTAGTTTAGTAATTTTATCTGCAATACCTTCGTATTGTCCTGCTCTTACAGTTGCTAGATTTTTTCTTTTTGGCTCTGTTGCTGCATCTTCATATAAGTAAACTGGAATTTCTAATTCATTTCCTACTTTTTCTCCTAAAGTTTTAGCGCAGTCTATACAGTCTTGCATGCTTGCATTGGCAACGGGTACAAATGGGCAAACATCTGTAGCACCAAATCTTGGGTGTTCGCCAGAATGAATGCTCATATCTATAAGTTCTGAGGCTTTTTTAATTAATAAAAATGCTGCTTCTACTACTTGTTTTGGTTCGCCTACAAAAGTAATTACTGTTCTGTTGGTTGCTTTTCCAGGGTCTACATCTAGCAGTTTTACACCTTCTACGGTTTCTACTACACTATATATTTCTTTAATCTTTGCTTCATCTCTACCTTCCGAGATGTTTGGTACGCATTCTATTAGTTTTCTACTCATTTTTTTAGTTGGTTTTAAAGTTGCTAAAGTAATAATTATGTTAGAGACATTTTTTATTTTGACACTCAAATTTCATTAAATTTGTTTTATGAAAAAGAATATCATAATAGTAGTATTGTTTCTACTTGTTTTTTTGTTGTTTAAATATTTTAATAAAATAAATAAAGAAAGAACAGAATTGAAAGAAAGTACTGCTTTAATTCAAGAATCTATTCAAAATGTTGGAAAACTAATTGTTACCGAAGGTCATTTTAGTGAAGTTTTTAATTATAAAAGTTCGAAAGATATATTTGGTAAAATTATTACTGCAAAAAAAAAGGCACTTGTTGTTG
>CAKZQD010000063.1 GCA_937139485.1 uncultured Bacteroidota bacterium
ATCAATGCTTATTAATTTTTATAAGTGAATAACTTCATCATAAGCAGCAGCAGTTGCTTCCATTATTGCTTCACTAATTGTTGGATGCGGATGCACAGCTTTAAGTATTTCATGTCCTGTAGTTTCTAATTTCCTTGCCACTACAACTTCTGCAATCATTTCTGTAACATTGTAACCAACCATATGAGCACCTAACCATTCACCATATTTTGCATCGTAAATTACTTTAACAAAACCTTCTTTTGCACCAGCAGCACTTGCTTTACCTGAAGCAGAGAATGGAAATTTACCAATTTTCAATTCATAGCCAGCATCTTTTGCTTCTTGCTCTGTCATTCCAACAGATGCAACTTCTGGTATACAATATGTACATCCTGGTATGTTGCCATAATTTAATGGCTCTGGATTATGACCAGCAATTTTTTCTACACAAATGATACCTTCAGCAGAAGCAACGTGTGCTAATGCTTGCGTAGGTAAAATATCACCTATTGCATAATAACCATCAACATTTGTTTTGTAAAAATCATCTACCACAAGCAATCCTCTATCAACTTTAATGCCAACTTCTTCCAAACCTAAATTTTCTGTATTTGGAGATACGCCAACTGCAGAAAGTACTTTTGCACATTCTACTATTGTTTCTTTGCCATCGCTGTTTGCGGCTATTGTTACTTTACATTCTGCTCCAGATGTATCTACACCTTTTACTGCAGATTTTGTAATTATTTTTATTCCTTTTTTCTTAAAAGACTTTGTTACTTCTCTTGAAACATCTTTGTCTTCTCTTGGCATGATTCTATCCATATACTCTACTATAGTAACTTCTGTACCCATAGCATTGTAAAAATATGCAAATTCTACACCTATTGCTCCAGAACCTACTATTACCATACTTTTTGGCATTTCTTTCTGCACCAATGCTTCACGATAACCTATTACTTTGTCACCGTCTTGTTCTAAACCTGGTAATTGCCTAGATCTTCCACCTGTAGCTAGTATAATATGGTTTGCAGAAAGTTCTACATCGAAACCATCTGTTGTATGAACATTTACTTTTTTACCTGGTTTTACTTTTGCATATCCATTTATTACTTCTATTTTATTTTTACGCATCAAAAACTGAACGCCTTTGCTCATTCCATCTGCTACGCCTCTACTTCTGTCTACAACTGCAGGGAAATCTGCTGTTGCTTCTTTTACATTAATACCATAATCTGCTGCGTGCTGTGTATATTCAAAAACTTGAGCACTTTTCAATAATGCTTTTGTAGGAATACAACCCCAGTTTAAACAAATACCACCAATTTCAGCTTTTTCTACTATGGCTACTTTCATACCCAATTGTGAAGCTCTAATTGCCGCTACATATCCGCCTGGTCCACTTCCTATAACTATTAAATCGTAATTCATTTTTTTATTGATTTGGTTATTTGCCACAAAGGTAAACCATAATATTTATTTCAAAACATAGTTTTCAACATAATTAATTTTACTGTGCTTTTAGCTAAAAAAAATCAAGCACCAAAATAATCTACATACATTCTAGGCGATTCATAAATGCGTACTTGATGTAATTTTGCTTCTGTTTTTTTTGCAATTTCAGGTTCAATAATTTCCCAAATTCGCATGGCTAAATTTTCACAGGTTGGTTGTTTATTTTTAAAATCGTCCATATCCAAATTCAAGTTTTTATGGTCGAATTTTTTCAAAATAAATTCTTTCATTATTTTACTTAAATCTGTAACATTCATACTAAAACCAGTTTGTGGATCTGGCTCGCCTTTTATGGTAACTTTAACCAAAAAATTGTGCCCATGAAAATTTTTATTGGCACATTTTCCAAAAATTGCCTTATTCTGCTCATCGCTCCAGTCTGCAATACTCAATTTGTGTGCTGCGTTAAAATGTTCTTCTCTTGTTAAATAAACCATCTAAAAAATTATTAAAGCGCAAAGATAAAAAAAAGACCTAGAGTATTGCGCTAGGTCTTTTGAAATTATTTTGCTAAATCTATATGTTCTTTCAAAGAATCTAAAAGGCTTCTACATACCAAAATATCAAAACTTGTAGTAATTCCTCTAGTTTGTGCAATTTCTAATGCATTATAATATTCCTTTCTTGAACTTAAATCTCCTTTTATATTAGCTATTGTAAAACCATGCATTAATAAAATTAAGTTCATTACCAATCGAGTGGTTCTTCCATTTCCATCTACAAAAGGATGTACAGTTACAATTTTTTCGTGCATAGCCGCCGCCATTAAAACAGGATGAAGATTTGTTTTATTTTTCTCATAAAATTCAAAAATCTCTTCCATTTTTTTTGCTATGAGAATTGCCTCTGGCGGCTTGTGCTTGCTTCCGCTTATCATTACAGAAACTGTTCTATACACACCAGCATTTTTTCTGTCTATTCCTTTTAAAACCAAGTAATGTATTTCTTTTAGAATGCGCTCGGTAAATGGTTCTTTTTTACGTACCAAATCGCCTATAAAATCTATAGCATCGGCATGGTTTATAGCCTCTAAATGCTCATGCATACTTTTTCCGCCTATTGTTAAACCTTCATTTATAACCAAATGAGTTTCTTGAAGTGTAAGCGTATTGCCTTCTATTCTATTAGATTCAAAAGTATAATTTATATTGAAATACTCTTGCATTTTTTGAAGCTGAACTCCATCTAAAGGTTTCAAAACATTATACTGTGCTTTTAAAGCATCTATTTTTTGTAAAAGTGCAGTAACTTCAGCATCAAATTTTACTTCATCTGTGGTTTCTAAGCCATATTTAATTTTTTCTTCTGCGGCATAGAGAACATCAAGAGCATATTCCTCATATTTTAGTTCTTCTAAAATTTTTTCACTCAACCATTGTGTTATTATTGCTTTTTTATCAAGCTTATAAAATTCTATGAAAGCTTCAATTTGTTTTTTTGTAGCAAACCTATCTCCTCTTTCTATTTTACTTACAAGGGCATTGTCTATTTTTAAAGCTCCAGAAACATCTGTAAGTTTTAAATCTCTTTCTAGTCTATTTTGCTTTAATAATTGTGCTAAAGTTGACATTTCTACTAATTTTATTATTATTTTCTTTACTGAACTAAACAAAAGTACATTCTTCAATTCTCAACAATAGACAAATTTAGTCAATTTTATAAGGAATTTCAATTTTTTAGACTTATTTTGTCTATTTTTTTTCAACATAGAAAAATAAACAAGTTAAAACAGTGATTTCAAATGAATAAGTTTTATCAAATTTTAAAAGTCAATTTGATAAAACTTATTTTCAATTATCTTTACCATCAATTTATGACTAAATGAAAATATCTGCATCTATATATTCTGCCAAAAATCACGATTTAGTTTCTTTACTTAAAGAACTAGACGAATTAAATATAGACTTTTTGCACATAGACTGTTTTGATAAAGACTTTGAGAAAGTAAAAGCAGATTTAAAAATAATAAGAGCAAATTCTAATACTAAATTAGATTTTCATGCTATTACTAAAGACGCAAAAAGATATATAGCTTTAGCAGAAGAATTTAAGATTGAAAAAATGACTTTTCAGCTCGAAAATTTAGAAAATGAACTCCCAAATATAGAAAACAGAAGTTTTGAATTGGGCTTGGCAATAGTTTCAGATACGCCAATAGAACATTTTGAGCAATATAAATCTGATATTGATTTTATACTATTAATGACCACCGAACCAGGTGTAAGCGGAAGCAAATTTCAAAGAAAAAACTTTAACAGAATACGTAAGGCAAGAAAATTATTTCCAAATTTAAACATTCACGTAGACGGAGGAATTAATGCCGAAGTATCTTTTATTTTAAGAATGCTAGGAGTTTATTCTGCTGTTTCTGGTTCTTTTTTGGTAAATCATAAAAATTTAGCTTCAGCTCTTATAGATTTGCGCTTTGCACATACTGGCTCTGAAGTTTTGGTAAAAGAATATCAAATAGCGCCAAAAGAACTTCCAATACTTGATGCAGAAAAAACCAATTTTAAAGAAATAATTACAACTTTAGAAGATTATAAACTTGGCTTTGTATTTTTTGAAAAACAAGGCAAATTTTATGGCGTGTGTAGCAATGCAGACCTAAGAAAAGGAATAATAAATCATTTAAACAACTTAAACGACATTAATGTTGAAGAACTCATCAATTCAAAACCATTTAGCATTTCTGAAAACATTTCTACATCTGAAATGATAAGTGCTATTAAAACCAAAAATTTTCCAATACTATTTTTGCCTGTTTTAGCAGATGATAAAACAATTTCTGGAGCATTAACCTTTAACCAGTTGATAAAGGGTGAAGCATAATAATATATATTGTATAAACTATTTTTTCAAAAATAGAAATAGAAATCAAGAACCAAAAAATACTTCTACACTTCATCACTAAATTTAATAAGCCTTTTTACCTTATTATCTTTTCCTTATCTTTACACCTCATAAAAAACAACTATGGCTTCTGGAATTTTTGCATTATTAGATGATGTGGCAGTACTTATGGACGATGTGGCAGTTTTAAGCAAAATAGCTACAAAAAAAACTGCTGGTATTTTAGGCGATGACCTTGCCGTAAATGCCGAAAAAGCAATGGGTTTTGTTTCTTCTAGAGAAATTCCTGTGCTTTTAGCTATTACAAAAGGTTCGTTTATAAACAAACTCATTATTTTGCCAGTAGCATTTTTTCTTAGCTGGCTTTATCCGCCTGCAATTATAGCTATTCTTTTGTTTGGTGGTTTATATTTAGCCTACGAAGGAGCACACAAAATAGCAAGTGTTTTTGTGCCTCATAAAAAAGAAACGGCTATAAAATCATTAGAAGACAAAAAACCTTCGCCTGCAGAAGTTTTAGCAAATGAAAAAGCTAAGATAAAATCTGCTATTACTACAGATTTTATATTATCTATAGAAATTGTAATTATAGCCATGGGAACTGTGCCTACAAGTGCAAATTTTTTACAAAAAATAATCGTAGTTTCTATTGTAGCACTTATTGCTACAGTTGGTGTTTATGGCATTGTAGCTATTTTGGTAAGAATGGACGATTTTGGTTACAAACTCATTAAAATAGGAAAAGGAGACGATTCTGTTTTGGATTACATTGGTATTTTTTTAGTAAAAGCGCTTCCTTGGATTATTAAATTGCTAACTGTAGTAGGTACAATAGCACTAGTTTTAGTAGCTGGAGGAATTTTTACACACAACCTAGAATATTTCCATCATCTATTAGAGTCTTTGCCTTCTATGGCAAAAGATTTTATAATTGGTTTAACGATAGGTTTTATTGTTTTTGCCATTGTAAGTATGGTAAAGTTTATAATCAAAAAAATTAAAAAATAAGTAACAATATTTATTGTATAATAATAAGCTAAAAGCTAAAAAATGGTAGTAGAATTAAAAAAAGAAGTAAGTATAGAAAAAGCTAGAGAACTAGCAGAAGCAACGCAATCTATTTTGGTAGAAAACGAAATCTTAAAATTGGTTACATTTTCAAAAATTAAAGAATTACCAGCCGCTTTAGAAACATATACCGAAAACTTTGCCGTAACACCAAATGACCTGCAGCTAGCTTCTAGGATTTATAAACAAGATACTATTTCTGTAAAAATTGGAAACGATATAGAGTTGGGTGGCGAAAAAAACAATACATTAATGATGACTGGTCCTTGTTCTGTAGAAAGTGAAGAACAAATTGAAACCGTTTCTAAATTTTTAGTAAAAAACAATATAAAAGTATTAAGAGCAGGCTGTTATAAACCAAGAACTTCGCCATACAGTTTTCAAGGAATGGGCTTGGAAGGCTTACAGCTTTTGGCTAAAATGAGAGAAAAATATGGTTTAAAAGTAATTACTGAAGTAAGAGATTATTCGCACATAGAAGAAGTTATAGAATATAGCGATGTAGTACAAGTAGGTGCAAAAGCTATGTACGACCAAGGAATTTTGAGAAGATGCGGTAAAGCAAATAAACCTGTCTTGATTAAAAGAGGATTTGGTTCTACACTACAAGAGTTTGCTCAAGCAGCAGAGTTTGTGCTTTCTGGTGGAAACGAAAACGTAATTCTTTGTGAAAGAGGTATTAGAACTTTTGAATTCAATACAAGATTTACACTTGATTTGTGTGGTGTAGCATGGTTGAAAGAAAAGACGAACCTACCAATAGTTTTAGATCCAAGTCACGCTTTGGGTGCACGATACGGTATTGCAGACTTATCAAGAGCTTGTGTAGCTATGGGAATAGATGGCTTACTTATAGAAACACATCCAGACCCAAGTATTGCAAAATCTGATGCTGCTCAGCAATTAGATTTTAAAATGTTTGAAGAAATGAATGCCAGCTTAAAAGCAGTTGCTAACGCTGTTGGAAGAGTTATGATATAGTTTTTAAACTTATTGAATAATTAAAATCTAAACTTAAATCATGAAAAGCACATTTTACTTACTAATTTTTGCATTGTTTTTTACTTCAGCTATAAAAGCACAAGAAGCAACTTGGGAAACATACACCACAAATGCTTATGAAATAAAATATCCTTCAGACTGGGATTTTAAAAATTCTGGTGCTATGATTATGGACTTTTTAGCACTTTCACCTTTAGAATCTGATGAAGATAATTTAAGAGAAAACATAAATTTAGTAAAAGAAGATGCTCAAAATTTAAGTATAGATGCATACTTCGAATCTTCTAAAAAAATGCTAAAAAAAACATTTCAAAAGATGGATATTATTTCCTCTAAAGATGTTTCTAAAAATGGTGTATCTATGAAAAAATTTACTTACACAGCAGAATTTGGAGACGAATATCTTTACTTTAATCAGTATTATGGCATTCAAAACAATATTGCTTATGTGCTAACTTTTACTTCTGAAAAAGATAAATATGCTAGTTTTAAAAGCATTGAAGATAAAATTTTTGAAAGCTTTAAGTTGATTACTAAATAATAAATCAACTAGTTCTATCTTTAATATTTGTATTGCTTATAGTCTACAATAATCAAAAAACTGACATTTATAAGGTCTAAAACATTGACTACCAATTTTTATTTCTGGTGCTTTTTCTTGTTTTAGTATTTTTTTGTATTCCTCAATTTCTACAGCAACACTTTCCATTTGCTTTTCTAGTAAATGCGTCATATTATTGATTTTAAACTTGCCTTTTTTACCAATCATAACTACATTAAAACTTTGCAAATTTTTCAATTTATTTTTACATACATAATATTGCAAAGCTAAATCCCACATGACTACAGGTTTCAATTTATTGGTATATTTCACTTCATATACTATATAACTACCGTCTTCATTTTGTTGTAGTACATCTGTTAAAACCAAAACTTCGTTATAAAAAACACCTGCTTCAAATATATTTTTAGGCTCTGGTGTTTCTAGCAATTCTTCTGTAAGTCCGGCATATAAATGAAACTGATTTCCTAAGACTTCTGTTAAATGAATACTTTCTTCAAACTTAGATCTAAAGTCTGTTTCAAACTTTTTTCCGAAAGTAAATAATACTTCGGTTTGTTTACTTACTGCTTTTTTAAGCTTTGGCTTATGCTTGTTTAAATATAGCATTTTTGCACATTGCTTTCCTTTTACGTAAGTAGATTTAGATAAACTGTGTACTTTTCTATATTCCTTTAAATCTTCCTTTTTAGGCTTGTATAAATTATCTGCTTTATTCATCATTTATTTTAAATTCCAAACCAGTAATTAAACCTAAGAACCAAAGCTCTATTCTTTTGCTTTAAAAAAGTATCGTAATTATCTGTATAAGAAATAAATATATCAGACATTGGCGCAAACCTCCATTGCAATCTAGAATTTATATTGAAATTATTTGCCTGAGTATTGTATTGCAAAAAAGTACTCCATTGTACCTTGGTACTAAATGAAACTTTAAACTGCGTACCAATAAGTGTTAAAAATCCGTCTTGATATTCAAATGGAAATCTCAACTCGTTTCTTGAAAAATTTAAACCAATACTTGCTCTTGGTCTAAAATTATAATCTGCACTTGCAGCGTATGTAACTTTTGTACCATTATAAAACTGACCATAATCTAAAGACAAATTAAAATTAAAAACCTTTCTTACATCAGAATTGTAGTACAATCTTGCAGAAGTATAAACATAATTTCCTATTTCTATTGGAGTTCCTTTTCCTACCAAATCAAAATTTCTGTTCAGTCTAGTTTGGTTATTTCTAAGAATAGCACCAATTTCTGATGTATTTTTTAAAACCATTTTGTACCTAATATCGTTTACTCTATCTGTAGAAACGGCTCCATCTATCCAATACTGACTGTAATATGAGCCAATATTATGTCTATTTATTTTTCCTTTTTTTGCAAAGAAATTTCTTCCTATATAATGCTCAAATCTAAAATATCCTTTTCTTGGTACAAAACCCACTTCTGCGTCATAAGCTTTGCCAACATATTCGTGATTATACTCAATATTCCAGTATTTGTCTACATAATTTAACCAAACGGCTTGTGCGGCGTTATTTATTCCAATTTTCTCTTTATTAAACGCCTGCTGATAAAATACTTTTCCTCTCCACTTATTGTTTTTACTTCTAAAATTAAAATCTGTACCTACAACAGTATTTCTTTGATTTTTTAAAGCCTTAAAACCATCAAAAGCCTGTTTATTTACTACTATTAATCCAACATTTGAATTTCCTAAAACACGCTGTTGCAAAGCTAAAACAGCAAAATTTTGGCTATCTAATTGCCTGCTATCATTTGTTCCTTCGGTTTGTATATTCATTAAACCTATTCTCAAACCTTTAGTAATATTACCGCTTAGTCTTAAACCTCCTAGAATATTAGATTCTAAGCCAATTCTCCTAGAAAAAAAAGGTCTAATTTTACTAAAACCAAAACCTGCAAACAAATCACTGTTTTCAGTAAAAAATAATCTTCTTTCAGGAAAAAACAAGCTAAATCTATCTAAATTAATAATTTGTTCGTCTACTTCTGTGTTCGAAAAATCTGGATTTATCGTCACATCTAAATTTAAGGTATTCGTAATTCCTATTTTAGTATCTAAACCTAGTCTTGATAAGTTTTTTATCTCATCTACCTTTCCATTTTTATATTTATAAGCTGCGCCAGCTGCCAAAAAAGGTACAAATGTTATATTAGGTTTTGGTTTTGGCAGCTCGTTTTTCCATAGCAATTTACCATAATGATTTATAGAAGCAACATTTAAATTTTGTGGCACCGAAGACCAAACACTCGTTTCATTATCTTTTAAATTATTACGAGCAAAATTCAAATCCCAAGTATCGCTATCTTTTTTGTACTTCAAAATATTTAGTGGCAGCGCCATTTCTACTGTCCAATAATTTTCGTAGCGTTTTACCTCAGAAAACCATTTCTGATTCCAAGAAGTAGTAACACCAAAAAGCCCAGCATTGCCAACCAGTCCTTCTCGTTGTACATTGTAAGGGTTTACAGCAAAGCTTAAACCATTAGTTTTATCTTTTAGTGGCGATAAAAAAATAGCAAATGCATCAGATTTAGGAAAAGAAAAATCTCTAACTAAAGAATTTACAACATACTTATTGTCTCCATTATTATAGCAAACGGCACTTATGTACAAATATCTGTCATCAAAACACATTTTTACTTCCGTAAGTGTACTAGAAGCAACAGAATCTGAAGGAAACTTTTGACGAAAATCTTTTGCTGTAGGAAACCTTGCCCAAATTGGCTCTACTAAATCACCATCTACAGTTATAAGTTCTTGTGTTCTATATAAATGATAAGTTCTTTCTTGCGAAAAGGCATTTAAAACTAAAAACAAACTAAATATGAGCACTATTTTTTTCAAGCCTCAAAGATAGTTTTTTATTGAAAAGCGATGTAAAAATGTTTAAAATAGAAAATTAGAAAGCAAAAAATAAAGTACTCAAACACTTCCAACTCAAATACTCATTACTTAAATACTTCCAACTCAAATACTTCTTACTAAAATACTAACTACTCAAATACTAATTACTTAAATACTAATTACTCAAATACTTCCTACTAAAATACTCATTACTCAAATACTTCCTACTCAAATACTAATTCCTCAAATACTTCCTACTAAAAACCTACTAGAATATCTTTTTAAACTACTATTATCTATTACAGAAAGCAAATACATTCCTTTAGTAAAAGCACTTACATCTATTTGATGCTCGTTTCCAAGATAAACTTGTTTTCCGGTAAAATCTATTATTGAAATAGAATAATCTGATAAACTTTCTGGAATATCGATATTCAGAACCGAATTTGTAGGATTTGGATAAACTTTTATGTATTCAATTTTAGAAACATTTTGAATAGAAGTTTCTTGATCTGGAATAGGAAAATCACCATCTAAAATAATACGCAACATTGGCGAACCAGCCAAACTTACACTTGATGGATACCAAACATTATTAGCAAATTCAAACATTTTATCTCTTCCTTTTGTTGAATTTAAATCATAACCAATTTGAAGATTTCTATTGTCTATTTGTGCCCAACCAACATAAAATTTATCATTAACAATTATGGGCGTGTCAAATACAAAAGTTGCAAAACCATTTACATTATCAATATAAACAGCTTTTTTATTGTCTATAGAACCTAAAATATATTTTTCGGCATCAATTTCAGAAGCACCTATTTCTAAACTATCCCACACAAATATAGAAAACACCAAATCGTCTACATTTACATCAATATTAGAAAAATGAATTTGTATAGCCGCCAGAGTATCTTGCTCGGCTACATTATATTCATAAGCAAATCGTTTTACTTCATTTCCGCCGCCACTCATACCATAAGCACGCTCTGCCGAACCATCGTCATAAGCCATTACATTATAAAAAAGTAACCTATTATTTATAGTATCGTTTGCAGTTCTTGAGTTTCTATTTATAGGCGCTATTGCAAAGCTTGTATTAAAATAAGCACTATCACTAGCAAAACTTGGCAACACAAAATTTGTACTTGGCAATATTTCGTGATTCTTAATTTCTTGACCTAACTGAGGGTTAAAACTAGTTCCACTTTCATTATAAATAATATCTGCATTTATAGAATTTGAAATATTTATTTCTAAAGGAAAACTACCCGTTTGTATTCCTTCTACTTGTCCATTATCTCTAATAGGAATTATTATAGTATCTGCAAAACTATCTGCACCTGCTTGTATTTGGTTCCAAGGCAGCATAGAATATGTTTTTAAATAAGATGGAAAATCATACAACAAAGCAACATCTCTCACTACAGAATCTAATGTATTGGGTTGTCTGTTTTTATCTAATCGTACATAATCTATATTCCAAATATCGTTATTGCCAGAAAGGCTTGCATAGTTTTTAAACCTAAACTGAAAATCTGGGTAAGAATATATTAAAGAATCAAAACTGTTTCCATATATAGGAATATATACTTGTTTAAATTTATCATCTGTACTACCAGGTATAGACCATTTTGTAGACCAAACACCATCTAAACCTCTAAACTGAACAGACAATGAATCCTCAGGATTTGGAAAATCTCCTAAACCACCTGCTTGATAAAAAAAGCTTAAATATACATTGTCGTTTTCGCCTAAAAGGCTTAAATCTATAGGTCGTGAAGTTAATACATCTGCCTCACCATAGGCATTGGTAACTGTTTTATTGTACGCCAAGCCATATTCGTTTAAACCATCTAAAGTTGCAACACCTATTGTAATAGGATTTATGGGCAAGGTGGTATTCCACCATGCAAAATTATCTATCCAATTAAACTGATCTGGCAAGTTTGCAAAATATATAGTAGCTAAAGTTATAGTAGTATCTGGAACTACTAAGCTAGAATCTAACTTTTCTCCTGTAACAATATCAAAATCTGCAAGTGAAGACCTGTAGTAAGCAGGCCAAAAATTTGCAATACTTGTTTCTGTAGGAAAACATGTAGCCTCAGAAAAATTATACACCTGCACCTGCGGCAGCATTATAGAATCTACAATATCTAGTATGGTATCATAAAAATAATAGTAGGCTTGTGTATTGCTAAATGCTTTATTAAAAACATCAAAATCGCCATTAGAAATACAAGTTCCCGAAGCATACAAAATAGTATCGTTTATATATAGTTCGTCAAAATTGTATGGCTTTAGTGTATTTCTGTAAAAATCGTCTACAAAAGGCAAAGTCATAGAATTTGTATTTACTATTCTATTATTGTCTATATATTCTAGTCGAGCATTGTTTTGGTACACTTTAGTTTCATGAAACAAAGCCGCATTGCTTTTAAGCACACTTAAATTACCTTGCTGTGCTTTTAGGCTAAAACTGCAAGCTACTATAAAAAAAAATATTATAAGTTTATTCATGTTTTCTTTTGAAATTCATTCTACAAAAAGTTTAGCAACTTTAAGTTTTTTAATTACATAATATTACCTTAACGAATCTTCTACACATTTATTGACATCATAAGGTAATTCTTGCTTCAAAAAAACATCTACTGGCTCTCCTACTCTTATAAAGTCTTGATTTACATTGGGCATTTGTTTGTAAATAACTGCACTTGCTGTATCTGCAAGCCCATCGCTGCCATAATTAACGTGCCCTAACACCAAATCGTTTGCACTCAATAATACTTCAGTTTCTAGCAAAGTTCTACCTATTAAACATGGAATTGGAATTCTACTACCACCTAAACCACCACCTACTACTATTTGTATAGTATCTCCTTCATAAGCCATTTGCCCAGGATTTACTTCAATATCGTCTACCAATAATTCTAATATTGCACCTTCATCATCGCTTGGTTTTTCAATAATTTCTCCTATTACAAAGTTGGCGTTTTGAAGTCTAAAAATTCCTTCATCTAAACTAGATTTTCCTGCCAAGTCTGGAATTAATCTTTTTTTAGGAATATTGGTAGTTAGCCATAAATAAACCGTTCTACCTTCTTTTACCTTGTCTAGCGGTTTTGGATCTTGCTTTGCAATAGAATGTGGCGGCAAATTTATATTTATAGCATTAGTATCTATAATTTCGTAAGTAAGTTTTTTATCTTCCAAAAGCTGAATAGTCTGCTCAGCAGAAAGCCCAGTAAAATCGTTTAAGGTAATATATTCGCCATGCTTTGTGTGTATATTTAACCACTTAAACACAATAAGAACAATAATAATTGAACTTAAAAAAATCAAACCTAAATTTATCCAAAAGGTTTTAGTTAGTAAGAATTTAATCCATTTCATTGGCACAAAAATAATAGAATTATGTTAATTTATAACACTAACGTATTATTAGATTTCACTATTGTCCTATAAAGTTTTAAAACATAGTAGAAAAGTCAAGCATTATGTTTTTTTTTAGCAATTCGTAATTCAAGTAACTTATATTTTTTTTGCTAGTATTTTGTTTTTTTATTATTATTCAATCATTTAACATTCTAGTCTTTTCTGTTTTAGCAAAGTGGCATTATCTATTAATCATATACACATAAATCTACACTTTATTGTTAAAATTACCTTCTTACTATCAAAATTTCATCATCAGAAAACTCCATCCAAGAAATGTCATAAACAAACCTATACATTTTATCATTTTTATTAATGTAAAAATGCGTATGATATTTAAAATTAAAACTCTTTTTACTTAATAAAATTCTTTTTATTTTTATTTGAACCCTTTTTTTTCCTAAAACCTCTTGTAGAATAGCTCTATTACGATGTAGTATTTTATCTATATCGTCTGTTTTTTTTCTTACAAAAGTTCGTAAACCAATATGATATTGATTTTTACAATAAGAATTACAAAAAAGCTTATCTGTTCTGCCAATAAGGGCTTTTTTACAAATTTTACACAATTTTTGATTCATAAAGCCTTATTATTATTCATATTACAATTAGCCGTTACTTAACGGTTAATAAACTACTAACATACAAATTATTTTTCTTTTTGTAGTAAAAGAACTAAATTTAAACTAATTAACTTTTTAATATGAAAAAAATAACGCTCTTTCACCTCTTTATAAAAAATCAAAAACAGATAGGAATACAGTTTTATCAAGACAAGGCAATTCAGCTAGGCATAAAGAGCCTTCCCAATGCAAAATGGTCTACAAAAAACCAAATGGCTTTCATAGAAAACACAAGCGAAAACCTAGATTTTATTTTTAAGACTTTTAAAGGAATAGCCTGGGTAGATACCAATAAGTTTTTAGTGAATAAACCGCTAAAAAAAGCCGTAGAAGAAAACCTAAATTTAGACTGGTATAGAAAACGAAAACAAGTTTTAAAAAAATGTCCAGAAGAATATTTAGAAAAACTAGAAATAAAACACTATGCAAAAGCAACCGCACGCATATACTTAGCAATGTTTGAAAAATATATAAACTACTATAAAGACAAAGAACTCAACAGTTTAAACGAAAAAGATATTAATGCTTTTATTTTGTATTATTCAAAGCAAAACAAATCAAAATCATTTTTGAATCAGTTAATAAACAGTATAAAATTTTACTATGAAGTAGTAAACAACATGCCCAATAGATATTATCATATAGACCGCCCTATAAAAAACCAAGCATTACCAAAAGTTATCAGCAAAGAAGAAGTGTTGGCAATGATAGCCCAAACCAAAAACATAAAACATAGGTGTATAATATCGCTACTGTATTCAGCAGGGTTGAGACGATCTGAACTACTCAACCTAAAACCTACCGATATAGACAGCAAACGAATGATCATAAATATAAAGCGAGCCAAAGGAAACAAAGATAGGCAAACCCTACTCAGTAAAAATGTTCTAAAAGAGCTAAGAAAATATATTAAAGCATACCGACCAAAAACCTATTTATTTGAAGGGCAAAGTTCTGAAAAATATAGCACATCGAGTGTGTTGCAAATTGTAAAAAGAGCAGCAAAACAAGCAGGAATAAAAAAAACAGTATCGCCACACATGCTACGCCATAGTTTTGCTACACATTTACTAGAAGCAGGAACAAACATAAGAGTAATACAATCTATTTTAGGACATAATAGTATAAAAACAACAGAGATTTATACTCACGTAGCAAGCAATCAAATTAAAGATATAAAAAACCCGTTAGATTAAAAATAATTTATTATATTTGAATTTATAAAGTGAAAATAAGCGCAAGTTTTAGAAAATAGAGTTGCGCTTATTCAGACGTTAGGCTTTATTAAAAGAAACTACTAATAATAGTATAATTAAATTAATGTAAAGCGGGTATCTACGCTCTTTTAAAGTAGGTGCAAAAACTGATTGAATGAGACCTACATTTTTTAAAATTAGGTAAGCGATAATAGGAATAATAACGGTTAAAATAAATATGGGAAGAATGTTACCACTCTGCTCTTCAATAGGATTATATTTTGGTGTGATTATGAAATAGGCTAGGGTGCCAGCTACCGGAATAAATATTGGATGAAAAATATATGAAATTATTTGTAGTAATAACTTCATTATATTTTTTTTCGCAATCGAGCTACAGGTATATCCAATTGTTCTCTATA
>CAKZQD010000064.1 GCA_937139485.1 uncultured Bacteroidota bacterium
AAAAAGAAATAAATTCTCTTTACAAGTAGATTTAAACACCTAAACAATGCCATAAAATTAAAAAAAATATTAGAACCAAATATTCAATTTTTATTTTCCTTAAATTTGTATTTCAATATGAAAGACAAAATATTAATTGATTTACATTACCTAGGAAGTATTCAGTATTATAAAAAGCTATTGGAATACAAGGAAGTAGTTTTTGAAGCCAACGAAAACTTTGTAAGAGCAAGTTATAGAAACAGATGCGAAATATGTGGGCCAAATGGCAAAAGTATTTTAACGGCTCAAGTAAAAGGTGGAAGAAAAAAGCAACTTTATAAAAACACCGAACTCACTTACGATCATTATTGGAACACTATTCATTGGTCTACACTAGAGTCTAATTATAGAAGTTCGCCTTATTTTGAGTTTTATGAAGATCATCTTGAAGCATTTTTTAAAAACAAAGCAGACAATTTATTTGATTTAAATATCAAGCTTTTCGATATTATAAATAAACTTTTAAGTTTAAACATAAAGTATTCTTTTACAGATACTTTTGAAAAGCAAGTACCAGAAAATGTAGATGATTTTAGAAGTTATTTTATGCCAAACAAAACAAATGATGATTTTGTAGTAGCAGAATATATTCAAGTCTTTAGTTCAAAAAATGGTTTCTTTCCAAATTTAAGTATTTTAGATTTACTTTTCTGTGAAGGACCAAATGCCATTAATTATTTAAAATAAACTACTTTCGTAAATAAAAAATATACTATGAAAAATATTACTATTAAAATGTTATTGCTTGCTTTTTGTATTGTTTCATTAAATCTTCAAGCCCAAGTTTCGCCAGTAAACAAAGAAATGGAAGTAAGATTGGCAAAAGAAAAAAAAGACTATAAAGCAAAACAACTCAAAGAAAAAGAAAGTAAATCAATTCAAGAAAAGTTAACTTATAGTTATATAAAATTAGAAGTTCTTAGCATAGAAGATAAACTTATTGTGAAAGATCAAAAATTAGATTTTGATCAATTTTCAAACTCAGAAACAAAGCTAAAAAATGCAAAATATATATATCAACTTCGAGAATTGCTAACAAAAGAAAACTTTAATCTAGTAAACGAATTAGGAAAACAAGGAATAAAAATAGTTTCACATGCTTTTAGTGTTTCAGAAAAAGGAGAGAAGCATATTTATATTTTAGAATTATAATTAGCTTCAAAAACAAATTTTGTTGGCCCAAAAAGCCATATATTTTCAAAGCCACTATTGTATTTATTTGCGCTTACACTTATGTTGCCACCTTTGGTTATTAAATGTATTTTTTGCTCATTGTTTTTTAGTTTCATTAGGCTCAAAGCTGCTGCTACACAACCAGTTCCACAAGCATAAGTTTCGTCTTCTACGCCTCTTTCAAAAGTTCTAATATTTACTTTATTGTCTGTAATTTTTTCAATAAAGTTTACATTAATACCTTCGTTTTTAAATCTGCTATTATTTCTTATGGTTTTCGCTTCTTCAACAAATTCAATAGGAAGTTTTTCTACAAATTTTACATAATGTGGCGATCCTGTATCTAAAACAAAATCATTGTCAATGTTTTCAATTTCATCAACATTTTTCATTTGCAGGTTTACTTCAAAATTGTCATTTATTTCTGCGTGATGCAAACCATCAATAGCAATAAAACTGGTTTTGTTTGTAATAATTTCTATTTTTTTGGCAAAAGCAACTATGCATCTACCACCATTGCCACACATAGTACTTTCTTTGCCATCGGCATTAAAATACACCATTTTAAAATCGGTATCAATATCGTTTTCGAGTAGAATTAAACCATCTGCTCCAATTCCAAACCTTCTATGACACATTTTAGCAATCATATTTTGATTTTTACTGTCAAAATGTAAGTCTCTATTGTCTATAATTATAAAATCGTTTCCTGTGCCGTGATATTTGTAGAACTTAGTGTGCATAAGGGTTAAACTCTGTTAAATTGATTTCAAATAAATTTAATTGGTATTTCTTTTGTAATAAGATTTTAAGAATAAACCTTAAATCATTATTGAAACAAAATTACATTTTTTTAATCTTAAAATAATATAGTTATGAAAATTAGACACATTTTAGCAGTAATTCTGCTTTCCGTTTCAAGTGCTTTTATTACATTTTACTTTTTAAACAAAGTTGCAGTAAAAGCATACCAAGTTGAGCCTTTGCCACAAACACCAGCAGCACCTACAAAAGCAGTAGCATTTAATAGCATGGGCGAAACCAATTTTACAACTGCAGCAGCTAAGGCAACACCAGCAGTAGTTCACGTAAAAACAAGTATAGAGGTAAACACCTCTCAATCTCGTCAGTTTTATGGCGATGATGTTTTTGAGTGGTTTTTTGGTCAGCAAAATCCTTATGCTCAAAAAGGAACAAGAAAACAATCGCTAGGTTCTGGAAGTGGTGTAATAGTTTCTGAAGATGGTTATATAGTAACCAATAATCACGTAATAGATAAAGCCAACAAAATAGAAGTAGTTTTGAGTAATAATAAAGTTTACAACGCAGAATTGGTAGGAAGAGACAAAGACACAGACTTGGCAGTTTTAAAAATAGACGAAATAAATTTACCAACTTTAGCATTTGCAAATTCAGACCATGTTAGTGTAGGCGAATGGGTTTTGGCAGTAGGAAATCCTTTCAATTTATCTTCGACCGTAACAGCTGGAATTGTAAGCGCAAAGGGTAGAAATATAAATATATTAGAAAATTTTGGCGCAGCAGGAAACACAGCAATAGAATCTTTTATACAAACAGATGCTGCCGTAAATCCTGGAAACTCTGGCGGTGCCTTGGTAAATACCAAAGGCGAATTAATGGGAATTAATACTGCTATTGCAACACCAACAGGATCATTTGCAGGTTATTCATTTGCAGTTCCGTCAAATTTGGTAAATAAAGTTGTTACAGATATTAAACAATTCGGTTCTGCACAGCGCGCATATTTAGGTGTAAGTATTAGCAATGTAAATACAGAAATGGCACATAAATTACAATTGGAAGATATGAATGGCGTATATATAGCCAAGCTACTTGTAGATGGAGCCGCTTATGATGCAGGCTTAGAAATAGGAGATGTAGTAGTTGCTATAGATGGTGAAAAAATGAATACGACATCAGAACTTCAAGAAAAAATTGCAGAATATAGACCAGAAGAAATTGTAGAAGTGGAATATTTTAGAAATGGAAAACGAGAAATTACCAATATTATGTTGAAATGATATTTATTGTTTTTAAATTTAAAACATTGATTATCAATATTATAAATTAAAAATAATACAATTTGTTTTTCTTGGCACAATACTTGCTATTTTTATTTTGAAAAATACTTATTCTGCAAAATAGAATAAGACAAAATATTGGGTTTTTTGGGTTTTGAAAACCGTTATTTTTTTTAAAATAGCGGTTTTCATTTTTTATAGGTATTATCATATTACTGTAAAAATTCAAACTGTGTATTTCTCTATTATTTTTTTCTTGTTAAAAAAAGATACCTTTGTTTTTTTAAATTAATCATAAAAAAATGAATCTTAAACACTTTTCATTCTTATTAATTTTTTCTTTATCTTGTATAACTCAAGTTTTTAGTTCAGATTTAGATGTATTTATTACCATAAATAGATTTTATCAAATAGAAACTAAAGAAAGTTATGTAGAAATTTCTTACTTAGTTCCATTTAACGCAGTACAATATGCAGAAGTAGAAAATAATTTACTTCAAGCAAAATTGAAATCTTCTTTTGAAATAAGTAATAAAAATGAAATAGTAAATGCAAAAAAGTATATACTTCAAACACCAAAATATAGTTCGGTCAATAATATAAACGAGAATTTAACAGACTTAATAAGAATAAAAGTAAATGAAAACGATACTTTAAAATTAGAAATATTTATACAAGATATTACAGATTCTAGTTATTTTTCTCAAACGGTAGATTTGTATTCTCCAAGTTTTGAAGAAGCTTCACTTTCAGATATTATGCTTATATCTAGCAATGAAAAAGCAATAGAAGAAAGCGTTTTTAGTAAAAATGGAATGACAATAATTCCAAAATTTATGAATTATTACCCAACAGAAATTTCTGAAATAAAATTTTATACAGAATTTTATAAGCACAACAAATCAGGAAATTATGTAGCCAGTTATTTGCTTACAGATGAAGAAGGCTTGTACATAGATGGCTATGCGGCGCACAAAAAAATTGTAAATAAAAACTACGAAGCTATTATTGGAGGTTTCGATATTTCTAAGTTGCCATCTGGAAATTACTACTTATTTATGGAACTAAAAGATGCTGAAAATAAAATTTTACAACGTAAAAGAACTTTTTTTCAAAGAAGTAATAGAAATAAATTTACTGTCGAAAATGTAAATAATCAAAGAAATGAATTGGAAGTAATAACAAATAATTTTGCAAAAAAATACGACCTAAAAAACATCGATCATCACTTGCAGGCATTATCTCCGATTGCTACAAATTTTGAAAAAGCAACAATAGAAAGCTTTGATAAATCTGAAGATTTAACTCAAATGCAAAACTATTTTTTTAGTTTTTGGAAACAAAGAAATGCAAAAGATCCAGAAGCGGCTTGGAAAGCTTATGCTGTAAAATTGCAATTTGTAGAAAAAGAATACACATCTATGAACCAAAGAGGCTATGAAACTTCAAGAGGAAGGCTTTATTTAAGACACGGCGAGCCATTTAGAATGCAGTTTTATAGAAGAAAATCTATGGGAGAGTTTTGGATTTGGAATTACGAACTACTTGATGGTCAGTCTAATGTAAATTTTGTATTTTTGAATAGTAGCAATATTACAGATGATTTTGTACTAGTTCATACCAATTTAAGAAATGCTGTATATGATAAAGAATGGGCAGAGTATTTAAAAAACGAATTTTAATATTTTGGTCTACTTTTTTTCTGCATTATTATATTATTTGATACTGAAACCACTCAGTATTTTGCCAATGCGTTTTTTGTACTTGCTTTCAAATATTGCTGCATTTCTTTTAGAAAACGTTTTTGCTTATAGAAAAAAAGTAATAGACGAAAATTTAAAAAATTCTTTTCCAAATAAAACAGATTTTGAACGTAAAAAAATTAGAAAGCAATTTTATTTGAATTTTGCTGATGTTTTTATAGAAAGTTTAAAGAGTTTAAGTATTTCTGCAAAAACGGCACAAAAAGAAGTAGTTTACGAAGGAAAAGAAATTTTAGAGCAGTTTTATTTACAAAACCGAGATGTAATTCTTGTTATGGGGCATTTAGGAAATTGGGAAAAAATTTGCTCAATACTTCCTGTATTTGTAAGTCATAAAATTTTGGGCGTTTATAAGCCATTAAAAAATCTTTTTTTCGATAAAAAAGTCAAATCCATTCGTTCTAAATTTGGAGTAGATTTAGTTGCAATGAAAGACACAAATAAGCGAATAAAAGAAAAAGTAGCAACACCAAAAGCAATAATTTTAATTGCAGACCAAAGTCCTTCAAACCCGCAAAGGAGTTTTTGGACCAGTTTTTTAAATCAAGAAACTGGTGTAATGATGGGAACAGAAAAATTTGCAAAAATTTATGATTTGCCAGTTGTGTATTTAAATATTTTGAAAGAAAAAAGAGGTCGTTATAAAGTTCATTTCGAATTACTCTCAACCAATAGTAAAACAATGCCAAAAGGAGAAATAACAAAATTACATACAAAGGCCTTAGAAGAAAACATTGTACTTTATCCTCATTTGTGGTTATGGTCTCACAAAAGATGGAAACATAAAAAAACACAATAAAAATTATAGATTACCAAAAGAATAAGCTTTTAGCATTTGAAATAAATATGGTAGTTGCTATGTGTTAAACTACCATGTTTATTAGATTGTAAGGCTATTTAAGAAAACAAAACGACCTTAAATAGTAAGTTTTAAAGTCTTTAGAAAAGTGCATTTGAAATATTTTTTAAAAAAAAGTTTGATTCTTCTTTTTTTTTAAAAAACTTACTGTATATTTGCACTCCGTTAAAGGGGCGATTAGCTCAGTTGGTTCAGAGCATCTCGTTTACACCGAGAGGGTCGGGGGTTCGAATCCCTCATCGCCCACTATTTAATTGTAAGCCTAGTAAAGTTATTTACTAGGCTTTTTTAATACTTAAATTTTATTAACTTTCTAAAAAGAAAATGATTTCATTTTATAAATGAAATCATTATTATTATTTGTATATTTGGTATAAATAAATAATAACAACTTAACAATGAACAATCAAAAGGAAAAAGAATTTTTCATGCTAATTGCAAGTATTATTAGTGTAATAACTTTGGTGTTTTTCTTGTATGAAGAAGGTAAGTTCAATAAAGGTTTAACTAATCCGGAGCATGATGGATTTGATTCTGACAAGGAAAGCTTTTCTGAAGATTTACAAAATATTTGTTCAGATTTTAATAAATCAAGAGAAAATTTCTTAAAGGATGCAGCATAATAGAAGCGATAAAAGAGGTGTTCAAAAAAGAGGAGAAGATTATTCTATTGCGCATCAAAAAGAATTTGTAGGTCCCTTACCAGCTCCAGAAGATTTAAAACTTTATAATGATTTAATTCCTAATGGTGCTGATAGATTTATGATTATGGCAGAAAAAGAACAAGCTTACAGGCATAGTATTAATAAACAGTCTTTAAAAAGTGAATTTATTTCAAAAGCCTTAGGACAATTTACAGGTATATTAGCGCTATTGATAATTTCTTATTTTTTCTACATTTATTTATCAAAAGGAGTTACTGATATGGCTTTGAAATATATTGCTTTAGGTATTATAAGTTTAGTCTCTTTATTTGTTACAGGAAAACTTATTCAATATAAACTTAAGTAAGTTTTGATAAATATTATTTTCTTATACCTTAATTTAGTTAAAAAATAGTTCTATAACTGTGATTAAAAAGTGGGCTTTACGTATTGGTTTATTTATTTTTCTTATTCTATTAAGTATCTTTGGTTATATAGTTGTAAATAAAAAAAGTATTAAAGAAAAAATTGTTACTGGTATCAATGCCGTTTTAGATGCAAAGGTAGAAGTTAGTGGAGCTATTGATATTACTTTTTTAAGTACTTTTCCAAAAATTACATTAGAATTTCAAGAAGTTTTTATTCAAGATAAGATTATTGTAAATGATACTTTGGCTCAAATGGCTAAAGTAAATTTTAGTATCAATCCTTTTAGTTTGTTTCAAGATACCATTACTTTAAACTCTATTTATCTCCACAATGGAATTGTACATCTTCATAAATACAAAGACGGAAAAACAAACTTTAATATTATACGAAAAAAAGAAAATGTAGATTCTAATTCGTCAGTTTCTTTGAATTTGGAAAATGTTTTGATAAGCAATGTAGATTTTTCTTATTCAGATGACAAATCTAAAACCTATTTTGAAGCAAGTATTTTGAATGCCGGTATTTCAGGTCAGTTTTTAGATAAAGACCTAGCCTTACAGGTAGTACTAAATGCCGAAAAATCAAATTTGAATATAGCTGAAACGCAGTTTCTTTCAAGTAATGAAATAATGGCTAAAATTGAAATGGACTATGAAAACGAAGGAGAATGCTTTAAATTTAAGGAAAATGATTTAGTAATAGATGGTAATAAATTTAAACTTGACGGAAATATTTGTGTAGCTAAAAACACTATAAATATATTGGCAAACGCTAAGGGCGATGATATTGAAAAAGCACTGAAGTTGGCACCCAAAGATTTATTTGATTTAGATGGCTATAAAGGCAATGGAGCTTATTTTATAGAAGTAAGCTTGAAAAATAAACTTATTAAACCAAAAATTGAAATAGATTTTAGTTTAGAGGATGCCGAAATTGTTGTAAAAGATTTCCCACATGATTTAAGTGAAGTATATGCTTCTGGAACATTTTCAAATTCGCCTAGAAATAATTTGGTGTTAAAAGATTTTGATTTTAAGCTCAATAAATCACATTTAAGTGGTAATGTTTTTTTTCCAAATTTAAAGGAAAAGAAAATGCAGCTAAAAGCAAGCGGAGAAGTTTTTTCTGAAGATATTGAAGCGCTGAAACTTAAAAGCATAAGCTTTGATAATGGAGGAAAAATAAAGCTAAACGATCTTAATTTTGATTTTAGTTACAGAACCAAAGATAGTATTTGGATAGCTTCAAAACTTACTGGTGATATTAAATTTGAAAACATAAAAGGAAAATTAGCAAGCTTAAATGAAGCATTTGCTTGTAATGCAAATTTTGATGCGCAGCCCAAACGTATTCAAGTTAAAAATTTAGATTTTACTATTGGAAACAATGATTTAAAATTTGTAGGAAATTTACAAAATGCTTTAAATTATTTTCAAGATAATTTATTTAAAACCAATGAACCTTTAGTTGTAAATGGAGTTGTTTCTAGTAATTTGTTTGATATTAATACCTTTTTGAATAACAAAGAAAATACAGGAGAAGCAGAAATTCCAGACTTGCTTAAATGGTTAAATATAAGTGCTTCTGTAGATATGAAAATTGGTAAAATGAAATACCGAAAGCTTGAAATTACAGATTTGAGTGCTAAAATAAAATCAAATAAAGCGGGTACTTTTAATATTAAAAACTTGAGTGCAAATGGTTTAAATGGTAATGCAAAAGGAAATATAGAATTACGATTTTTTAAAGATAAAACACTAGAAGTATCTTTGAATAGTAAATTGAGCAAAATTGATATAAACAAATTATTTATTGCTTTTGATAATTTTGAACAGAAAACAATTACAAATAAAAATTTAAAAGGTTTTATAAACGCTAACTTAATTGTAGCAATGTCGTTTAAAAATTTTACAGAATTTGAAACTAAAGATTTATTGGTGCAAAGTAACTTCTCTGTTCAAAAAGGAGAATTAATAAAACTGAAATCGCTTCAAGCTATGTCTAAATATTTATCTGTAGAACAGTTAAGTCATATTTATTTCTCGGAGTATAATTCGGAACTAAAAATTGTAGACAAAATTATTTATTTACAGAATAATAAGATAAAATCAAATGTTTTAAGTTTAAATTTTGGTGGTTCTCATAGTTTTAATAATCAAATAGACTATGCAGTAAAATTAAATTTAACAAACATCTTAGCTGCAAAATTTAAAAAGAATAAAAGCTTAGAAGAAGATTATGTAAACGATATAGCTGGAGGCATAAATATTTTTTTAACAATGAAAGGAGATGTAAATAAACCAGAAATAAAAATGGTAAAACGAAAAGTTTTTAATAAAGATAAAAACCAGAACAAACAAACTTTGATAGAAAAAGAAGACCTAAAAGAGTATTTCAAAAAAAATGATCCAAATACTATAGAAGAAAAAGAATTTTATTTTGAAGATGAAGAGGAATTTATAGATTTTGCAGAGTAGTTTTATAAATTAAATTTAATCTTTTGAGCAATTTTATTTAGTTCAATTTTACTCGTTTTTTGATTTTGCGGATATTGAAATTTAATATCATTTTCTTTATTTCTACCAAAAACATGCATATGAAAATGTGGTACATCTTGAAAGTCGCCATTTACTTCCATAAGCATAATTCCATTAAAATTAAAAGTATTTTTAATAATGTCTGCCATTTTTTTAGCTATTTTCATTATTTCAGATCCCGTTTTTTCATCAAGTGTATGAATGTCTCGAATATGATTTTTTGGAACTACAAGAATATGTCCATCGCTTATTGGGTCAATGTCTAAAAATGCAACAACGGTATCATTTTCAAATACAATATTTGCATCGGCTTTTTTAGCTATAATTTCACAAAAAATACAATTATTCATAGGTGTTATTTCATTCCATCATTAAATCATTCCATCATTCTATCATTCTATCATTAAATCATTCTATCATTAAATCATTCCATCATTAATTCATTCTATCATTAAATATACTAAAGTTCCTCTACAATAGCTTTTACTTTTGTTTTAGTTTCTTGCCATTCTTTTTCTGGAATAGAATCATAAGTAATAGCGCCACCAACTTGCAGTGATAAATATCTTTGAGTAACATCGTAAATCAATGATCTAATGACCACATTAAAATCAAAATCTCCATCTTTTGAAAAGTATCCAATAGCTCCAGAATATAGACCTCTTTTTTGCTTTTCTAAGGCTTCTATAATTTCCATAGCTCTAATCTTTGGTGCACCAGTCATACTTCCCATAGGAAAAGCATTTTTTATAATTTCAATACTGCTGATA
>CAKZQD010000065.1 GCA_937139485.1 uncultured Bacteroidota bacterium
GTTGTGTTTCATATAGCTCCTTCCAATGTACCTGTCAATTTTGCCTATTCTTTTGTATGTGGACTTTTATCTGGTAATATAAATGTGGTTAAAGTGCCAAGTAAAGATTTTGAACAAATAGATATTATTGTAGAATCGCTTAATAAACTTGTATTAGAAAACGACTTTCCTTTGGTCAAGGGAAAATTATTTTTGATTAAATATCCAAGAGAAGACAACCATTTAACAGCTCATTTTTCTTAGCAGGTTACAATAAATTTGATTTTAGCACTAATGGAAAACTTGCTTACGATTTTGATAAATTTGGAAATATTGCATTATCTCTTTTATATGAAACTGTAAGTCCTACTTGGATAGAAAACAACTATCAATCAAATTCCATGAATTGGAATAATAATTTTAAGAAAAAACAAATTCTTGAAGCAAATTTAGAATATAACTTGCCAAAACAACAACTAAGATTTGCTGCACAAGTAGATTTTTTGAATAATTATATATACTTTGCAGAAAATACTAAACCAATTCAAACAGCTGCAAAAATTACTTATTGGAACTTTTTTATTCAAAAAGATAGTAAATGGAAAATTTGGCATTGGGACAATTTTATAGCTTACCAATTTACAAACCACAAAGAAATTTTGCCTTTACCTGCTTTATATTTAAAAACTAGCTTGTATGCCAAGTTTAAGTTATTTAAAGGAAATATGAAATTGAGTACTGGATTTGATTTAAGATTTAATACTGCTTTTAAAGCAAGAGCTTGGAATCCTATAATTGCACAGTTTTATGTTCAAAATGAAAGAACAATGAAGTTTACACCAATGATGGATGTTTTTCTTTCTGGAAAAATAAAATCTGTACGTTTTTATGTAAAATTGAATTATGTAAACGAAGGTCTTTTTGTTAAAAACAATTATAAAGCCTTAGATTTACCAGCAAATGGAAGAACTTTTTCTTTAGGTTTAAGTTGGAGATTTTTTGAGTAATTATTTTGAATCATATAAAGTATTTGCAAGTTCTTTAATCTTCATTCCATAATGAATATGCAAGAAAAATACATGCAACGATGCATTGATATTTCTAAACAAGGAATTTCTTTGGCTTCTCCAAATCCTTCTGTTGGAGCAGTTTTGGTATTTGAAAATAAAATTATTGGTGAAGGTTTTACAGCAGCATTTGGTGGCGCACATGCAGAAGTAAATTGTATAAATTCTGTTTCAAAAGCAAATAAACACAAAATAAAAAATGCTACACTATATGTAAGTTTAGAACCTTGTTCGCATCAAGGAAAAACACCTGCTTGCAGCCTTTTAATCATAGAAAAAGGGATTCAAAAAGTTGTTGTAGGAAGTTTAGATCCAAATCCACTTGTTGCAGGAAATGGAATAAAAATGCTTCAAGATAATGGAATTGAAGTTGAAATTGATGTTTTAAAAGAAGCTTGTAGGTTTTCTAATCGAAGATTTTATATCTTTCATACAAAAAAACGCCCTTTTGTAATTTTAAAATGGGCGCAAACAAAAAATGGCTACTTCTCTCCTATTAATAATGAGCAATTTTGGATTACCAATAAGTTTTCTAAGCAACTAGTTCATAAATGGCGAACAGAAGAAATGGCAATTTTAGTTGGTACAAATACTGCAAAAATTGATAATCCAAGATTGAATGCAAGATTATACAAAGGAAAAAACCCACTAAGATTAGTCATAGACAAAAATTTAAACCTAGATAATTCATTGCATTTATTCGATCGTTCTATTCCAAGTGTTATTTTCAATAATATAAAAAATGAAAAGAGTAATAATTTAGAATTTGTTAAATTAAATTTTGAAAAAGACATCTCAATTCAAATTTTAGACTTTCTATACCAAAATAATATAAATAGTGTAATAATTGAAGGTGGTGTGAAAACATTGGAAAGTTTTATAGAAAATAATCTATGGGATGAAGCAAGAATTTTAACAGGAAATACTGAACTAAAAGAAGGCAAAAAAGCGCCTAAAATTTTAGCTAAAGAAATTGAGGAAATAAATTTAAAAGGAGATTTTATAAAAATTATCTCAAACAACAACAAACTATGATCTGGTTATTACTTTCTATACTTTTTTCATCTTTATTGATGATAATTTTCATTTTTTTTAAAAAATATGAGATAAATACTTTTTATGCAATTGTAGTTAATTATTTGGTATGTGTTTTAGTAGCACTAAATTTTAGTATTGATTATCCTTGGAGCGCATATACAACTGGCTGGTTGCCTTGGGCAGTTTTGTTGGGCATGTTTTTTATAAGTTTATTCTTCTTAATTGCTAGAACTGCACAAACTATGGGCGCATCGGTAACAAGTGTTTCTATGAAATTGGGTTACATTTTCCCTATAATTATTGCATTTACGTATTATAATGAATCTATTACAGCTATAAAAATAATTGGTATTTTTCTTACAATTTTGGCAGTAATACTAACTTCTTTCAAAAAAGAAAAAGACTCAAAAAAAATAGATTTTAAATTACTTATTTTCCCATTAATCATATTTTTGGGAAGTGGTTTTGCAGATAGTGTTGTTCAAGGCGTAAATAACAATTATTTTCAAAATGGAGGTAATGAAATGTTTGTTTTAGTAACTTTTATGTCTGCATTTACTTTTGGATTTATTGCAGCTTTGGTAAAAATGAAAAAAGAAAAAACTAATCATTTCAGTAAAAAAACTATTATTGCTGGAATTATTTTGGGCGTGCCAAACTACTTTTCTATCTACATGCTATTTCAAGCATTGAGTGTAGATTTATGGGAAGATTCTTTTGTGTTTCCAGTAAATAATATTGGAATAGTCGTATTATCTACTTTGCTAGCGCTAATTATTTTCAAAGAAAAACTAAATAAATATAATATATTAGGTCTAGCAATGGCAATAACATCTATTATATTACTGAACTTAAAATATCTTTCTTAATTATATTCTCATGAAAAAATGTATTGCAAATTAAGCTTTGGCTTTATTGCTATAAAAAGTTCTAATTGCTACATATAAAGCAATAATAAGTACCGCAAAAACACTAAAGAAAAAAGATGTTAATAGTGGTCTACCGCTAAGTGTTTGTTGCATTGCAGAAGGATCGGCTTTTGTTACTACTTCTTGAGCAAATACTGAAGAATTAATTAATACTAATAAGATTGTAAATATTCTAGTTTTCATGTTTTTTTGTTTTGAAAAGTAAAATTAAAAATATTATTTGAACTTCAATATTTTAAGCAAACAAAAAATTACTATTAATGACAAAATAAAAATTCCAATGACTATCCGTAAACATACACAAAGTCAATAAATTGCGAAGAATGTCTCTCCCTTGAGGGAGATAAGAGGGTGACTTTTTACTATACTCACCCATCTACTTCCCTAAAGGGAAGGACAAGACTCGCAAAATATAACTCGATTTATGTTTAGCTAACTTTTCGGACAGTCATTAATATTCCATAATAAATAATTTTGTTTTGTTTTAAAACTAACTATAGTTTTTTTTCGCTATAATATAAGCATTAACATTTTTTATTGTTTACGCTACTATATATAGCTATTCTGTATTTGCTATCCATAGTTATACAAAACGCAAGTATTTGTGTTTATAATAATTATGCAATTCTTATTTCATTACTTATCTTTGATTAAAATTTAGAATTATGTTATCAGAAAAGATTAATAAAGTATTAAACAATCAAATTAAAATTGAAGCAGAATCTTCTCAAGCATACTTAGCTATGGCTTGCTGGGCAGATACTTGTGGCTATGAAGGTGCAGCACAGTTTTTGTTTGAACATTCTGATGAAGAAAGGCAACACATGCTTAAATTAATTCATTTTGTAAATACAAGAGGTGGCAATGTAGAAATTTTTGAGCTAAGCAAACCAAAAGGAAATTTCGAAAACATGAAAGAACTTTTTGAAGCATTATTAGAACACGAAGTAATGGTTTCTGAAAATATTAATAATTTAGTAGCAGTTACTTTTGAAGAAAAGGATTTTGCAACGCACAACTTTTTGCAATGGTATGTTTCTGAACAAATTGAAGAAGAAGCACTTGCAAGATCTATTTTAGATAAAATGGCACTTATTGGCGAAACAGAAAATGGTCTATATTTAATAGACAATGAACTAAAAGCACTTACTACTGGTGCTACGCCTTCTGGATTAGCACAATAATTTTTCTTTAAAATTTTATAATCTGTAAGCTCAAGTAATATGTACAAAAAATAAAAAGAGCGACTGTCACGATTTAGTTCTAGCTATCTTAAATCAATTACTTTTGATAACGGAAAAGAATTTCCTGGTCATATGGAAATTGCTATTAAATTTAAGCTAAAAACATATTTTACAACGCCTTATACTTCACAGAAAAAAGGAACAGTAGAAAATAGAATTTGTGTAATTAGAAGATTTTTCTTAATAAATATTACAAAAGAAAACTAAACAAGTAGAAATATCTATAAATAACAGACCAATAAAAAAAATAATTACCTTGACCTATTGAAACTCTAAATAATAGGTGTATTGCACTTATGAGTTAAACACAGCAAATTTACTGCTGCATTTGAACTAGTGAAGATTTAGCTTTTAAAGTTTCATTGTTAAAACTTTTTGATTTTTTTTGCTTAAAAATTAATATGGTATTTGTTTATTTTTTAAATTGTAAGTTCAAGTAATAAGTGCAACAAATCAATTTCACTTCATAAACTGAAGGTTTTTGATTAAAAAAATCCCCAATAAACTTTTGTCTATTGGGGATTTTTATATTGCTAAAAATGAATTTCTTATTTGTTCATTTTCTTTTTCAATTCGTTCAATACATCCATATCTCCTAAAGTAGATTTAGAAACATTAGATTGCATTTTCTTAACTGATTTAGATGTTGCTGCTCTATCTGCACTTGCTTTTTTAGATTTAGTAGCTTTTTCTTCTGCCATATTAGCATCAATAATTTTGGTATGAGAAACTATTATTCTCTTATCATTTCTATTGAATTCTAATACTTTGAATGGTAAAGTATCATCAACTTTTGCTTGGCTACCATCTTCTTTTTTCAAGTGACGTGTAGGAGCAAATGCTTCTAAACCATAAGGCATTAAAATAATACCACCTTTATCTTCTATAGATAATACTGTTGCTTCGTGCTCAGAACCTTCTGGGAAAACATTTTCAAAAGTATCCCAAGGATCTTCTTCCATTTGTTTGTGACCTAGAGATAATTTTCTGTTTTCGATATCTATTTCCAATACCACAACATCAAGTTCTTGATCTTTAGAAACTAATTCTGATGGGTGACCATATCTTTTTGTCCAAGATAAATCTGAAATGTGAACCATTCCACCAATTCCATCTTCTAATTCAACAAAAACACCATAAGGAGCAATGTTTTTAACCATTCCTTTATGCTTAGAACCTACTGGGAATTTCTCAGCAATTTGTTTCCAAGGGTCTTCAGTTAATTGTTTCACAGATAATGACATTTTTCTGTCTTCTTTATCTACAGTCATAATTACTGCATCTAACTGCTCTCCTAGTCTAAAGAAATCTCTAGAGTTTACTGGCTCATTAGACCAAGTTACTTCAGAAACGTGAACTAAACCTTCTACTCCTGGCTTAATTTCAACAAATGCTCCGTAATCTTCTACGTTTACAATTTTTCCTTTTACTTTTTGTCCTACTTCTAAACCTTCGCTCAACTCATCCCAAGGGTGTGCTTGTAATTGTTTAAGACCTAATGAAATTCTTTTCTTGTTTTCATCAAATTCTAATACAACAACATTGATTTTTTGGTTCAATTCTAATACTTCTTTTGGATGACTAATTCTTCCCCAAGATATATCAGTAATATATAGTAAACCATCTACACCACCTAAATCTATAAATGCTCCAAAATCTGTGATGTTTTTAATTACACCTTCAAGAACTTGACCTTTCTCCATTTTAGAGATAATTACTTGTCTTTGCTCTTCAATATCAGATTCGATTAATGCTTTATGAGATACTACTGCGTTTTTAATTGTTTCGTTTATCTTAACAATTTTGAACTCCATAGTTTTTCCTACATATATATCATAATCTACGATAGGTTTAACATCAATTTGCGATCCTGGTAAGAATGTTTCTAAACCATTTACGTCTACTATTAAACCACCTTTAGTTTTAGATAAAACGGTACCTTTAATAACAGTTTCTTCTTCGTATGCTTTTTTGATGTTTTCCCAAGCTACTAATAATTTCGCTTTCTTTCTAGATAATTCTAACTGACCTTTAATGTTTTCAGTTGTAACTACATATACATCTACTTCGTCACCGATAGCTAATTCTGGCATATCTCTAAATTCAGACTTAGAAACTAAACCATCAGATTTAAAACCTACGTTTAAAACTACATCTGCTTTCGTAATACTTGCTACTTTACCTTTTACAATTTCATTTTCATTTAATGTAATTAAAGATTCTGTATAAGCACCTTCCATTGCATCTATCTCTTCTTGAGAGTAGTAAGTAACGTTTCTTTTATCTACAGACCAATCAAACTCATCGTGTGGAGTTTCTGGTTCTGGTACATAAACTGGTTTTTCTTCAGCTTTTTCTTCTTCTTTGGCAGCAGGAGTTTCTTCTACAGCTACTTCTTCAGTTTTTTCAGCTTTTTGAATTCTAGCTTTTGGAGCTTTTTCCTCTTTTTTAGGTGCTTCAGCTTTAGCGTCTTCTTTTGCATCATCTGCATAGTTTGCAGCTAATTTTAAATCTTCTACTAATAAGTAATAAAAAATAGCACGGTATTTATTTCTATTTGAAGAACCCATTTTTTCTACAACAGCAGCTACTGCTTTGTCGATAGCTTCTCCACTTTCTAATCCGTGTTTTTTAATTAAGAAATTTTTCTTTACTGTTTCTATTTCAGAATCATCTGAAGAAGATACTAGCTCAGCGTCTTTCTTAAAAATTGAAGGACCTAATCCTTTCACTACTTTTGTAAACAAGTCTTTTTCAAAACTTATTCCTAATTTTCCCATCTCTTCGATGTAAAATTCAATTTTTTCTTCTGTTTTAGTCATGTTGACTATTGAGATTTGTATTTCATTGTTAACCAGACATTTAGCGACACTAACAATAAAAGTTTTTTTATAATTTTATATGTTTTTTTTCCTTTCTTATATCTTATTCGCTCAAAAGGATTGCAAAGGTAAAGAGAATTGATTGAAAAACCTAAGGAATTGAAGTGTTTAGGTGGAAATTATGAAACTTGAAACAATTTCATTTTTAGAACACAAATATTTTTTAATTTTCTTTTAGAAGAAAATTTTTATTATTTACATAGAAACGTCTTTTTTTGAAGGTTTTTTCTTGCGCTTGTATTTAATACTTTTACCTAAATCTATATTAAGTGTTATGTGATTGACGCTAGAAGGAAGTGCATATTTTGCAAATCCATATTCTATTTTGAATCTATTTATTTGTACGCCTGCTCCAAAACTAAAACCTGCCAAGCCACCAAAGGCTGGAATTGCTAACTCTGCTCGTCTTAAATGATTGTAAGCCAAACCTAATGTAACTACTTTGCCAATATATATTTCGCCTCCAAATATTAAATGTCTAGCTATGTTATCTATTACTTTTACGGCTGGTTTTACTTCTTTTTCTTCATCAAACAAGCTAGAAGATTGCTGCTGAACATTTGGATTATCGTATCTTATATCCCACTGATAAAGTTTATGCGCCGTAACTATAAAACGAAAAGGAACGTGTTTTAGTCTGTGTGAAAAGCTTAGCTGAACATCTACAGGTAGTAATTCTTGATTTCCTTTTCTGTATGGTTTGAACTGAAAACCAAGATTTGATATATTTAATGAAACGTTAACATTGTGCGCTGAATCTGTCCACATTGCGGCAATATCGAAAGCCATTCCTACAGAAGTATAATCGCCAAGTTGAGAAACTATGAATTTACTATTGGCTCCAAATTTATATTTTCCTTTATAAGATCTTCCCGCTCCTACTTGAAGCATTACTTCATTGGCGGTAGTTAGACCTGTTTGTGTTCCAAATTCGTCATATTCTTCTAGTTTTCCATAATTAATGTATGTAGCACCAAACTGAAAAGTAGCTGGTTTGAATTTATGTATATAATTAAAATTTCCAAAAGTAGTTCCTCCAAAATATGGAATATAACTTAAAGACAAATTTTTGTGCATTTTGGTATTTAGTGTTGCAGGATTTTGAAAAGCTAGCGAAGCATCATTGTCATATATACTGTTGTATGTACCACCTAATGTAGTGGCTCTGGCAGAAGTAGGAATGCTTAAAAACTTGTAGACATTATCGCCGCCAGTTTGTGATAAAACCGAAGTTTTAACCAATAATAAAATAAATAGTAGATAAAAATATTTTTTCAATGTATTACACTTTGATTTTGAAACGATAAATTTAAGTATTTATTACAGTACTTGATTAATTGTAGCCAAAATATTAGTTAACAAGGTTAAAATTAGTTTAAAAACGTGTTTAAATAAATGATTTTTATAAAAAGATATAACTTTACGGCATCCTAAATTTTTTATGAAATGATATATATAATAATTTTTCTTTTGATTTTGCTCGGATATTGGTACGGCTTATCATTATTTTTTAAGAAAGCTGGCAAAACATCTTGGCATGCTTTTGTACCATATTTACGTATAAAAGCTTTAACAGAAATTTTTGAAAAAAAACAGTGGAAATGGATATTAATGTCATTTATTCCTGTTGTAAACTTTTTTGTTTATAGCAATTTACTGGGCGAAATTAGTAATTCGCTAAGAAGATATAGTTTTTGGGAACATACATTGGCAGTGGTATTTGGCTGGGCTTGGCTTCCTTTTATATTGCAAAAAGATGAAGAAAAGTTTCATGGTATAAATGGTGAAAGCGATTGCTACAAAGCACCAAAACTAACTAGAGCAAGAGAATGGACAGATGCACTATTGTTTGCACTTTTTGCAGCATATTTTATAAGAACATTTGTTTTTGAAATTTATACTATTCCAACATCTTCTATGGAAGGGACTTTGAAAGTTGGAGATTTTTTGGTGGTAAGTAAATTTGCTTATGGAGCAAGAATACCACAAACGCCTTTATATTTTCCATTGGTTCATCATAGTTTTCCAAAAGGGCTTCCTATTATAGGTGGAAAAAAATCCTATTTAGAATGGATAAAATTACCTTATAAAAGATTACCAAAGTTTCAAGAAATAAAAAGAAACGATATGGTAGTTTTTAATTTTCCAGCAAATGATACTACTACAAAAGAATATGATAGTGCTTATCCTTATTACGATTTAGTGAGAGATGCTAAAAGACAAGGCATTGCTAAACCAAGACAATATATAAATGATAAATTTACTGTAATTACAAGACCTGTAGATAAAAGAGAAAATTACATAAAAAGATGTGTTGGTATTGCTGGAGACAAACTTGATTTAAGACAAGGAGTTTTGTATATAAATGACAAAATTGCTTATGAGGCTGAAAATGCTCAATTTACCTATATTTTAACTGGTAAAAGAGAAATAATAGCCAAAGGTGAAATAATTAATGGACAAGAAACTTACAATTTAGAACCTAATTTTAAAAAGGCACTTTTTGCAGAAGGAGAAGTAGAATTTGAATACATAGGAAGTAAATCTATCATATACATATATACTAACAAAACAAAGGCTGAAAAAATTAAGAAATTAAAAGACGTTAGCAATTTAGAAATTCACTTTCATAATAGTGAAGAAGATTTTGTGAACAAAGAAAAAATGTACCCAAATACTACAAAAGCATTTAGAAACAATGTAGATAATTATGGTCCAATAGTTATTCCAGCAAAAGGTATGACTGTGAAACTCAACAAAGAAAACTATTTAATGTATCAAAGATGTATTTCGGTATATGAAGGCAATGAATTAGAAATCAAAAATGGAAAAGCATTTATTAATGGCAAAGAAGCTACTGAATATACTTTTAAAATGGATTATTATTGGATGATGGGAGACAATAGACATCGTTCGCAAGATAGTAGATTTTGGGGTTTTGTACCTGAAAATCACATTGTTGGAAAAGCTGGAATTTTGTTAGCTTCAAATGGTAAATATGATGGTTTTAGATGGGGTAGAGTTTTAAAATCTATTCACGGAAAATGGGCTCCAAAAGAAGAAAAATTTACTGATTAAACACTTTTTTTAATGAAGCAGTTATTATTTTTTTTTATTTCATTTTTTGCATTAAATAGTATTATTGCTCAAACAAATACTTTAAGTGAATATGCAGAAATTAGTCTTTTATCTTGTGAAAGAGGTTTGGAAGCATATAATTCTTATGGTCATTCGGCTTTAAGAGTCAAAGACCCGATTACAGAATTAGATTTAGTGTTTAATTATGGCACTTTTGATTATAATACCGAATATTTTGTTCCAAAATTTGTAAAAGGAACTTTAGATTATTCCTTGTCTGTTGGAGCTTTTAAATGGTTTATAAATACTTATAAGTATGAAAACAGAACAGTAGTTGAACAAATTTTAAACTTAAACCAAGCCGAAAAGCAAGCCGTTTTTGATAGATTGATTGTTAACTACGAAACTGATGAAAAATATTATCGTTATGATTTTTTTTATGACAATTGTTCTTCTAGGATTCATGAAATATTAAAAGAGGTTTTGGGAGATGAACTTATTTATGGACCAGATTTGAATGAAAATAGTCCAGAAACTTATAGGGATTTAATAGATCCATACACAAAACATAGTCCTTGGTTAGATTTTGGAATTGGGATAATAATGGGCTACCCAACAGATAACATAGCAACAAATAAGCAAAAAATGTTTTTACCAGATTTTTTGATGGAACGTTTTGACATAGCAACTTATAATGGAAAACCATTAGTAAAATCGAAGCAAATCATTTATCAATCTGAACCAAATATAATTAAAACGAATATTTTCACAAGTCCTTTATTTATTTTCTCTTTAATATCACTACTTATTATTTGTTTAAGTATTTACAATTATTATAAAGGAAAACATTTTTACTCAATAGACTATTTTTTATTTTTTATTACAGGCTTTGTTGGCATATTTTTTCTTTTCATGTGGTTTGGTACAAGGCACTCTCCTACTTTTATGAATATGAATATGTTTTGGGCTATGCCTTTAAATATTATAGCCTTGTTCTTTTTAAAAAATCCTATAATACAGACTTTCCAACCACCAGTAAATCTCTTGTCTGCGCATAATGACCCAAATGGCTAATGCAATTCCACCAAATATAAATATTAAACGAATGTTGCCTAAATCTCTTTTGAGGCGTTCTCTTCTACTCTTATATTGAAATCTACTCTTTCTACTCATAACTATTTCGCTAATTAAATTAAAAAAACTTGAGATTGATGATGAATTGCAAATATACATCATCAATCTCAAAGTACCCTATTTAAATATATCTATGAATAATTTCTTGTATTACTTAAAAATATTTAATATGTTTGAATATTTAAGAAAGAAATTGTTTGATTTTAGAAGTGGCTTTATAATTAGAAAAGCATATGATTATATTGAATATAATTTTATTGCTTGAAATATTACAACACAGCCAAAAAAGAAGAAGCACTCTTTTA
>CAKZQD010000066.1 GCA_937139485.1 uncultured Bacteroidota bacterium
CCCGGAAACAGTCGCAGTTGTATCAGGCTTTCATGACCCAAGTGGCGATCTTGCAAGTAATCAAAGGCTGGCGAAAAAACGGGCTCAGGCGGTACAGGAGAAACTGCTTGTCATGGGTGTTGATGCCGATCGCCTGGTGCTGGAAAAGCCGTTTAGTACAACCGGATCAGGAAGTGACCAGGAGGCGAGAAGAGTGGACGTCAGACTTGCCACGCTTGAATAGCAGAAAAGAGTAGCAGCAATTCTCCACCAATTCCGGGGCGCCAATTCCGGGGGCAGGCCAACTCCCAGGGCAGTATACTTGTTTAAACGATAAGTAAACTGCCCGCGGAGTTACTCAGAATTGTCTAAGAAGTTTACAATTCCAGAACAATTAGAACCTAGCGTAAAGTTGTAATTAGCTACAGGAGAAATATTGTCTTTGACAATTACATAATAATCTTCAACTTGTCCGTCCAATGGATTGTTGCAAGGTCCACTATTTGCACTTGTAGAATTAGATTTTACTCTCATTCTCAATGCAACATTAAGTATTGAACTATTTGGTGGTGTTATTGCACCTGTATGAGTTGCTATATTAAAAGAATTTAATACCAATTCAGCACCAGAAAACACGCCATCATTATTATAATCTATCCAAACACGAACTAATTGATTTGTATTACCAAAAGTGTTTATAGTCATATTATTTGCTTGGTTCAATAAAATATCTGTTCCAAAAGAACAACTATAGTCTTGAAAACCTTCTAATGAATTGGAACTTGAATTATTTAAAGTGTTTAATAATACATTTTGAATTCCAGTATTTGCACTTGGGTTTGAAGCCACTGGGTAACAAGATGCATCTATAACAGTATTGCCAACAGTAACTGAAACATTTTGTGTTGTAGTATCACAAATTTGTGTGCCACAAACAATTAATTCTACAGTATAATTACCAGAAGTATTATAATTATGAACTGGATTAGACTGTGTAGATGTATTTGTATCTCCAAAATCCCAATTGTAAGAAACTATTGTTCCAGTACTCATATCATTAAAGAGAACAACACCATCACAACTAGATATTATCTCAGTATTAAAATCTACACAAGGTTCTGCATTTATTTGAACAAATGCTTGAAGTGTTACCGTGCTGGTAATTGGATCATTAGAATTTATAAGCATACTGTAATTATATGAACCTATAGTACTTAAATTAAAATAAGAAACTATAACCATTGTACTATCTCCAGGAGCAACATTACCTGCAGAAGGAGCAAGGTTTGGTTGCCCTGCCTGCTGTGCATAAGACCAATTTAAATTTGTAATACCTTTATTTTTAATGTAAACTGTATCTTTAGGTATTGCATCACATAATCTTACAGAAGTTGTTAAATTGTTTGGCGAAAGTTCAATTTCTGCAGCTCCTAGAACGTTTCCATTTACACAAATAACTTCGTTTCCTCCATTAGTTTGTATGTAAATAGAATCATTTATTGGTCCAGGAGTTTGTGGTGTATAATTTACATTTAAATATGTACTAGCATTAGGAGCCAAAACGATATTTAAAGCATTAGCGGTCATATTTGCATTGCTAGTAAAAATATTTGTAATAATCATATTTGCACAGCCAGTATTTGTAATTAATAGGTTATTATTTGTACTTAAAGTGTTTAAATTTATATTACCAAAATTAATACAATTACTAGAAACATTTATATCTGCTGTAGCTTGTAAAGTTAAATTTACTGGAATAGTTAAACTAGGGTTTACTGGGTCGTTAGAATTTATGTATAAGGTATTTGCATAAACTCCACCAACAAAATCTGAAGCATTTAATGTAAGGTTTACTAAAGTTGTATCTCCAATTCCTGTAATGCCTGCAGAAGGTGTTAATATAGATCCGTTAGAAGTATTTATGTTTACATCGTCTATAGACCAGTTGTCGTTTCCAACACCAGAAAAAGAAACTTGTCGCCATCTAAAGCTTGTGTTTGTAGATGAAGCCCCAGCAGGGATATTTTCATTAATTAGTGTAAATGTATTATACGAATTTGCTAAATAGGTATTTATAATTGTCCAAGTTGAGCCACCATTTATAGAATATTCTAAAACAACATCTTCGCCAGTATCTGCATTTTCACAAGGACTTGAACCCGAACCAAATTTAAGATAAAACTCAATAGTTCCAGAACTTGAACTAGTATTGAAAGCTAGAGTTGTTGCTTCTCTAGGGCTTCCATTGAAATAAAGTGCACCACTACCAGCATTTGTTCCACAAGAATTTGAAGAAACGCCTCCAGTTATATTTGCCCAAAGACTAGAATTAGTTCCGCTTTCAAAATCATCAGTTAAATTAATATTAGACACTGAATTCCAAATTAAATCACCTTGCCCAGTATTATATATATTTATAGGGTAGGTAAATGTTGTGTCGCAAGAATTTATAACATCAATAATTGGATTTGGATTTACAGCTATTACCGGCGCACCAACACCTTCGCCATTCACAAGAACAAAAGCCGTAGAATCATTATTGAAAATAAAAATAGTGTCGTTAAAAGTTTGAATAGCATTTGGTGTAAAACTAACTAAAACAGAATCTGAACTAAAAGGACTAATTGATAAATTTGTTGCATTTATTGAAAAACTTGTATTTGTTACTAGGAAAGAACTAATTTGTAATGTGTCACAACCAGTATTTTCTATAAATACTGTTTCTGAAGAAGAAGCACCAACTTGTAAAGTTCCAAGATTTAAAACACTTGGTGTAATATTTATACCTGCCTGTCCAGTAACAGTAAATTCAACCGGAACAGCAACAGGAGTATTTGCTAAATCGTTAGATTCTACAAAAATAGTATCGTAATATAAACCAGCATATAAATTTGATGCATCTAAAGTTACATCTATAAAAGATGTATCATTATTTGCTAAAGTATCAGTAAGCAAAGAAAGATTTATCCAATTGGCATTTAAACCTCCAGAAGTTGTTGCAGATTTTACAGCATTTGCAATAATTCTTGATGATTGTATAGAATTGTTATAGAAATCATAGCCAAGTAAAATTACTTGTCCAGAACCAATCGGTCTGTGAACAATTGTTGCAAACCCATTGTGTTCGGCAATAATATCTGCATCTATATTAGAAATATCATATTTATATGTAGCATTTATAGCTTGTAGTGGTAGTGTTACAGAATCTAATAAAAAATGACTAGGTAAATTTGTCGTCATTACACCACTGTTTACATTGGTATTATAACTACCTGATAAAAGACCTGTATTGAAAATAGCATTTGAGTAAGAATTTCCTGTTCCAGCAAAAATTACACTTCCTCCATTGTTTACAAAACTTTGTAAACTTGAAGCAAAATTTGAAAAGTGAGTTATAGAACCAGATTCTATTTCTGGAATTAAAACAACATTTTTGCCTATTAAATTTTGGTCAAATACTGCTAATGAAGTACTAGACATTTCTGTTATGGTATATTTATTAACATAAGTATTTATAGCAGTAAGTGTGTTCGCATATTCGCCAGTGTAATCTACACCATTTGTTAGTACTAAAATATGTGCAGAATCACTAGAAGTACCGTTAATTGTATAAACAAGGTTTCCAACGCCAGAATTATATATATTTAAAGGCGTTGTAATTGAAGCACCACAAGAAATATTTTCAGTAATTACTGAAGGAGTAATATTTATTATTGGAGGATCTGTACTATAAGCAATTAGGCAAATTGTAGTATCGGAAACTGAATTTTCTATCAGTAAATCACTATTCATATTTCCTGTTGTGCTTGGGTTAAATGAAATTGATACACTTTGATATTCTCCTGGTAAAACATAGAAGTTTGTTGTGTTTGCAGTATAACTAGAGTTTGCCGAACTAATATTGGTTACAAACAAAGTGTCGCAGCCATTGTTTGTAATATTAAATGAATCTACTTTTGTTTCATTTGCTATTATCGAATCATAGTTTAAACAATTTACACTAAGCTCAATTTCTGCATTTCCATCTACATTAAATACTACAGGAATTGTATATATAGGTGCAGATGGGTCGTTAGATTGAAAGTTTACGCCTCCATTGTAAACCCCATTCGTTAAGCCTGTACTATTAAATACTACATTTAATAATTGAGAATCTTGTGGAACAATATACATAGAATCTAAACTAGTATAAAGCCAGTTTACATTATAAAAGCTAGTTTGAGATTCAAAGGTATTTTCTAAAAGTGATGTACAAGAAAGGTTGTTTTGATACATGTGTTCCAAAGTTAATGCAGTATTTAAAACATGTCCTGAACCAAAACTATATTCTATAGTAGTAGGCTCACCAACTGAATTTGTAGTTAATATACTAGCATTTGCTGGTAAGTTTGTAAAATACTCATGACTAGAATAGTTTCCTGATATTTGTGTTATTCCACAACCAGAAAACATCACATGTGAAGTGTCTGTTATAGTATTTGTTGCTTCTAAATATTCATTTACACCTATTTGAGCTCCACCTACCATTGCTAAATTAGACAATCTGTTTGAAGATGCTGTAGAAACATTAAACTGCAAGTTTCCACCATTTGTTACATAGTTTGTAAACCTTGAAATATTAGTTTGAAAAGTTTGATAAAATAAATTTGATTGTGAAGATTCAAATAATATTAAATCAAAAGTATCTAAAAAAGCTGTTGCCATTTCTGAAGAATTATAGATAGAAACATTGTAACCAAGATTATTTAAGTTGATTACGTTAGCGTTGGAACCCCAAGCTAAAGCATCTCTAAATATAGCAGCACTAGCTGCATTATTTTGCACAGAGCCACCAGAACTTCCACCTGTATATATAGGATTTATGTCTAAATTTCCAAGTCCAGTATTCAACACCATTAACGGAACAATTAAAGAATCATTACAACTATTTATTGTTACATACAATGAATCAGGATTTACTGCAATATTTGGAGCACCTTCCACATAACTAGAAAGACAAATTAAAGTATCATTTACATTACTAATAATACTCAATGTATCTAATTTTAAACCAATAACAGCACTTTGAAAAGATACATAAACAGTATCTGTCGCATTTGGTGGAATTTGAGTTGGAAAACTAGAAACACTATATTCAGTTGTAATAGTTGACATATTTAATATATTTAAAGTATCACAGCCAGAATTGTAAATTTCGAAGGGCAGAACTTCTACCACATTCTGAGAAACTGTATCAAAGTCTAAACAATTTACATTTGTTTCCATTTCTGCTAAACCATTATTTAAAAGTGTAACAGGAATGTAAAAAGGATTATTAGCAAAGTAATTTGAAAAAATACTTATAGAATCTACATAAGTACCATTTGTAATATTAAAGTTATCTATTTGTACCGAAAAAGTCATAGAATCACCTGTAGAAATAATATCAGCATTAGAAATTACATCAATCCAATCTGCTTCGTTTCCATATTCTATAATAACTTCATGAAAGTTTAAGTTTGAAGCAAATACATCTACACCAGAACTATTATCTATTTCAATAATTAAACTACCATCTGCAATAAAGTTACTTAATTGTACACCAGATAAAATAATTTCATAATTTACAACAGTAACATTAAAATCTGGAATTATCCCTAAATCAATACCATCAATAATAAGTCTAGCATTTTCTGAAGAACTATCAAAATCGCCATCCATATTTATGGTTAAATACAATGAATCTATGTTACTAGGTAAAGCATTAAAAGTATGAAAAGTACTTTGCCCGCTTGCAGTAAAATACTGTAAAGATTGAATTGAGTCTCCAGTTGCTGAGCCTAAAATTGTATCAATATATAAATCTCCAGCACCAGTATTGTAAATTGTAAAATCTACACTTGTACTATCATTGCATGTATTGAAAGTATGTGTGTAGCTTGTTGGGTTTACTTGTAAATTTGGAGCAGCTTGTACAGTAATAACTTGTGTAATAGTATCAGAAAAACTACAAGTTGAAACTATTAAACTTACTGTTTTTGAACCAGAACTTACATAACTGTGTGTAGGGTTTTGAATGGTACTTAGGTTTCCATCGCCAAAATCCCAAAGCCACTCTATTGGTGTATTTAAGCTTAAATCTGTAAACTGAACAGGCGCACCTAAAGCTGGGTTTGTATTTGAAGCAGAAAAATTAGCAATTGGTGCTACAGAAGAAGTAGAAACTGTACTCCAAGTAGAAGCAAAACCAGAACTTATTACAGAACCATCTGACTGAAAGTAAACATACATAGCACCAGATGTAGCAATAACATCAGTTGGTAGTGAATTTCCTTGAAGTGTAGCAATTAATGGGGCAGAAGTATTTACTCCGTCATAAATTCTTAATCTATCATAACCACTTTCTGTACTAAATTGGCTAAAAGAAAGTATTATAGAATCTGCACATGCAGGTTGTATTAAAAAGTAACAGTTTTCGCTATTAGAATAATTTCCACCAGAACCTCCACTATCATACAGCAAACCAGTTTGGGCAGATGTAGAAGCTGGACCATTACACATATTTATTTGATTGGTAACTGTCATATAATCTGTTTTCAATTCAGTATCAGAACCAAAAGCATTTGTGGCAGTAAGTTGCGCATTGTATATACCTACAGTATTGTATGTAACTGTTGGAGAAGCTGCAGTAGAACTTGAAGGCACTCCACCAGGAAAATTCCATAAAAAAGATGTCGGAAATCCTGAAGCTAAGCTTGTATATGTTACACTTGAACCTGTATTAATAGTAGTGAAATCTGAAGTAAAATCTGTAACAGGAGGGTTGGTATTAGGAGATACAATAATAGAATAATCTTCTATTTGAGAATAATTAGCAGATGAACTACATGAACTGGTTATGGTATATCTATCTGCAATAACTCTTAACCTCAAAGGCGTATTATGGGCTGTTACTAAAGGAATTTGAACCGCATCTTGATGAATGTTATAAGCATAATTATTATAAATTTCTTCCGAAACAGCAAATACACCGTCATTATTTGCATCTAAGTACATTTTTACATAGTGAGAAAGTGTTGTTCCTGTATTTATAGAAACATTTATAAAGTCTCCTTCGGTTGCATTTGTACTTTGAGCGCAAGTAAAATCTTGATAATCTTCTATAGCACCTAAAGAACTTTGGTTTATAGTATTAAATGTAAAATTGAAAATTCCGTAATTTGATAATCCTACATTTGAAGGCGGTGTACAGTTTGCACTTATTGGACCACCTGTATTTGTAACCGTTATATAATTAGATATTGTTAAAGTATCTGAAGCAGCACCGCATGCTCCACTTCCATTAGTAATGAGTGAAACTGTATATACCCCTGGGTTTGTATAAGTATGTGTAGGGTTTAAAACTGTTGAAGTATTTCCATCGCCAAAATCCCAAACTCTATTAGAATCGTTTATAGAATTATTTGTAAATGAAACATTTGCAGGTGTAGTACAAAAGAATGTTTGTGATGCTAAAAAATCTGAACTTACTGTATTTGCATATAAAGCACCAACACCTACTGCATACCAAGCATCAGTAGTAGATTTTTCTTGTTGAGAACATGCTCCAAATAAATCTACAGCAGATTGTATACTATAGAAACGAGCATCGCTGTATTGAGAATTTGTAGTAAGGTAAAGTGAGAGGTTTCTATATGCAATATCTGTTGCATCGTTCATGCCAATTGCTGTTACATTATAAGAATTTGCTAAGTCATTTATTCCAGAACCACCTTCTGTAAGTAAATAATACCAGTAATTCTGTACCCCACTATTTGTATGTACTCCTCCATTATCTGCTGAACCAGTAAACCAATAAGTTCCTAAATAAGTATCTGGATCTCCTTTTACATTTGGATTTGACATATCTCTAAAACCATCTCCTGTAATGTGAAACAAGTCGCCCATTTTCCAATTGGCATTTGCAGGGTCTGCATAAAAATCTATGGCTACTCCAAAAATATCACTAAAAGACTCATTCAAAGCTCCAGATTCATAAGAGTAAACTAAATTTGCAGAGTATTCAGTAACGGCATGTGAAACTTCGTGTGCCACTACATCTATACTGGTTAAAGCAGTATAATCTATTAAATCACCATCGCCATAAGTCATTTCAGTACCATTCCAAAATGCATTTGCATAATCTGTAGAATAATGAACATAACTATTTATACTTGCTCCAGCTCCATTATAAGAGTTTAAACCATATCTTGTAAAAAAGAAATCGTAAGTCATTTCTGCTCCATAATGCGCATCAAGTGCTGCATCGTCTTGGTTTGTAGTAGTATTCCAGTTATTATCTGTGTCTGTAAAGTCAACTGCTGTTGCATAATTAGTTCCAGTGTTCAAATCTTTAGTAGCTATATTTCGTAGGGCATCGTTTAGTGTAAAGTTTGTTGGGCTTACACTATCTACTGTTATAGTTTGTACACCGTGATACTTGCAATTAGCGGTTCCATCGGTAGAAATTTCGTGAATTCTATCATCTTTTTTTATTACATCTCCAGTTATTGCATCAACATATACATAGTATCTTGCTAGAGGTGTTATTGCATAAACATCAAACTTGTAAGCAAAACTTAGCTCGTTTTTAGTTTTTACTAATACTATTTGTCCTTCGTTTCTTTCTAAATCTTCTTTTTGTTTAGGTGCATACTTTTTTGCAGGAATACTTTTTTTTGCTAGCTCATAAGCATCTTCTTTTTGAATAAAATTTGTGTATAAAGATATAGCATTTGTATTTACAAAATCACCATTTGCAGATAGTACTTTACCATTTTTTGTATGTAAAATAAATTGTGCTCCTGCAACTCTGTGTTCACTAAAGTACTGGTCATATCTATAGTGTACTTGACCTACTTTATCTGTAATAACTCTATTTAATTTAAAATTTACATTTTTATTTCCAGAAACTAATTCACGCAGCCATTGCGAGTGGTTTTGTTTTTGTACTGCCTCAGCTTCAATAAAAGCAATATATTTCAATGTGTTATTGTCTTCGTTTATCCAAATTTTTTGTGCATTTGGATTTATTTGAATAGCTTTTTCGCCTGTAAAAACCTGAGCAATAGAAAGTACGGAAATATTTAATAAAAGTAATAGTGTAAATAATGATTTATTCATCTCTTAATTTATGATGTTTAAAAAGAAAATTTAATAAATTTCTATATTTTTTAATACATAGAGTTTTGTTAAATTCAACACCAAAAATATAAAATAAATTTCAATATATAACAAAATTAATTGTAAAATTTTACAACAATTTGTGAATGTTATTATATAGGCGTAGTTTATTGCTCAATATTAAGAAAAAAATGAAGCAGTTTTATTTATTGACTAAAAAAGGTCTTTTTTATCTTTCTTGTGCGAAAATCGCAAATGTTATCTTCAAAACTTGGCTGTATTTGCCTTATTATTCCATGAAGATAAGGCTATTCTTTTGAATATCATTAATTTATATCTTTTTTTTGAAATTATTTTACAATTTACCTTGCAACGGTATTCTAGTCTTATTTTATGATAATTTTAAATATTTTAGTGTGTTTATTGTCCATCATTTCTAAGTAATAAATACCTTTTGTAAGTGAGTTATTTTTAAATTCTACTTTAATTCTTTTATTTAATTCATAAGATTTTACAAGAATTAGTTTGCCTGAAATTGAATAAAGGCTCAGGTTTAAATTTTTACTATTCCCTTCATATTCAAAAATAAAATCTCCGTCATTTGGGTTTGGATATAAAGACGCACTAAAATCTTCTTGTAAATTAATAATTGCATTTACAGTATCAATTATAACAGGATCATTTGGCTTATCTATAATAGAAATAGTTTGTTCGGCTTCATCTGTACAGCCTAAAGAATTTTCAGCTGTTAGTATAACCGTGTAAGTTTGTGGACTTGAGTAGGAATGATCTGGTGTTTCTAAAGCAGATGAACCGTTATCTCCAAAATTCCAAAACCAAGAATTTGCAGCACTATATGTTTCTACTATTGGAAAAGTTAAGGTGCTATCTGTAAATAAATCTCCAGATACTGAAAAATCTATTTCAAAAAATGTTACTATCGTTGGAGTAGATATTGTATCTAATCCGTCTATGTTAGTTGCAATTAATTGCACGTCATAGGTTCCTTCTGAATTATATTGGTGGCTTGGATTTTGAATATTTGAAGTGTTTCCGTCACCAAAATTCCAGAGCCAGTTTGTTGGGTTATTTGTTGTTAAATCCTGAAATGAAATTTCGCCATCACAATTACCTATTGGTGTTGAAGTGAAATTAGCTATAGGTGGTAATGCATTTTGGAGAACATTTATATAATAATCTTCAATTTGACCAGAAGAAGTAGTACTACAAGCATCAATGACAGGATTACTAACACTACTACTTACAACACGCATTCTTAAATTAGTATTTAATATTGAAGAACCAGAAGGAATTGTAAATGATGCAGAATGATTAAGTAAGTTTGAAGCGTTCATAATTCTTTCATTTACTTCAAAAGTGCCATTATTGTTAAAATCTATCCAAGCTTTAACATTTTTATTTGAAATATTTGTAGTTTGTACAGAAATAGTATAAGTAACATTTTCAAGTAATTGGGTACCTATTGAACAACTAAAATCTTCATAATCATTCGGAAGATTTATACTTGTAGTATTATTTATATTTTCTAATGTTACATTACTTATACCAGCAGAATTTGATGAAAACGCATTAGGATAACAGCTAGCTTGCAGAACAGAATTCGTGAAGTTCACTGAAATATTTTGAGAAGTTGTATCACAGAGGTTATTTCCACAAGCAACATATTCTACGGTGTAATTTCCAGAATTTAAGTAATTATGCGTAGGATTTGAAAGAACAGATGTATTTCCGTCTCCAAAGTTCCAATAACTGTTCATTACAGAACCTGATGAGTTATCATTAAAAGATATTATTCCATTGCAGTTTGCATTTGTTTGGTATGTAAAATCTACGCAAGGATCATTTGTACCTTGGTACTGAATAGGGTAGTAGAAACTTGAATTAGTTGGTACATTTGTATTGAAATGTAAAAGGTCATTACTAAAAATTAAGTTGTTTAAAGTTAATGTTAAACTTACTAGTGTACTATCTCCAGGAAGAATATTACCAGAAGAAGGGTAAACACTTAATTCGGAATTTGAATTAAATGACCAATCTAAAATTCCTTGACCAGGATTATGAATATAGAAAGGCTTTTGTAAACTATCTTCACATAGTTTTAGAGTTATTAATCCATTAAGACCTGAAATATCAATATCACTAGCTCCTTGAATAAAGCCATTTACACACAGCGTATAATTTCCAATATTTGTATTTATAAATACTGTTTCAGAAATAACACCAATATTTGTGGCATTATATGTAAAATTTATAGTAGAAGTGTCGTTTTCATTTATAGTATTAAATGGGAAAAAGTGTGTAATGTCAGCACTAGAGTATGTTATACTGTTCACTACAAGATCTGAACAACCTGTATTAGCAATTTGAATTGATATATTAGAACTTGTGCTTGCTGTTAATGTATCTAAATTTAAACAAGTGTCTGATAACCAAATATTAGGACTTTGAATTACCTCTATCGTAATTGGTAAGTTTATATTTCCTTGAATTGCATTAGACTGAATTTCATAAATCATATTATGAGTACCAATAGTTAAATCATTTGATTCAATAACGATATTATTAATGATGGAATCATTTATAAGTAAAGAACCGTTTGTAATAGTTGTTGAAGCAAATAGATATTTGTTTTCGAATGCCCAGTTAAATGCATTTGAAATTATTCTTTCAGAATTATTATCTGATGTAAAATAATCGTAGCCTATATATATTGCTTTACCAAGTCCTATATCTTCATAACCAACTACAGTTCTACCGCTTATGCTTGTAACTTCTTTAAAGTTAGGATCGCTAAAATTACCTCTATAAGTTACATAAGTACAAACTATTGGTAATGTAGTATTGTCTAATAATTTACTTGTAGGATCTTCAATTATTTGTGTTCCAGCAGTAGTTGTACTCATAGATGTAGGATAAAGCAAACCATTGCTACTAATACGAGTTGTAGAACTATTTCCGCACTGTATAACCCAACCACCATTGTTTACAAAAGCCTGAATTTGAGACTGCATATTATTTAAAACAGATGTATTTGCTGTGTTTTCTGGTATTAATAAAACATCTTTACCTAATAAATTGTTAGCAAATGTTGTTGTATTGGAAGTACTTGTTTCTGTTAAACTATAGTTTGTAAAGTTTGAATTAATTGCTTCTAGGGTTTTGGTATATTCTCCAGTGCTAGATGTGTTTGCGTTGTATGTCCAAGCTAAAACTTTTAATTCATTATATCCATTTGCAAGTTGTATATTATAATTTAAAAGTCCATCGCCATTGTTTAAAATTGTAAATGGAATTGTAGCCTGCTCGTTACAGTTTAAACTTACATATATAGAATCTGGGTTTAGAATTATTGAAGGACTTCCTTCTACTATTCCGTTTGTACAAACACTTTCATTACCTACATTTGAAATAATATTTATATTTCCAGTGCTGCTAGAAAGGTTTGCAGGGTTATAATATGCAGTTATGTAAGTAGAATCATAAGGTGGAATATTCAATATAGTTGAAGATACTGTGATACTTATATCTGTAGGAATTATATTATTTACTTTTAAAGTGTCGCAACCAAAATTATACACCCAAAAACCAGAAGTGTCAGAAGTTTGATTTAATGTAGTATCTATTTTAAATTGAACACATTGCGTGTCTACAGAGATATCTGCAATACCTATTACTGTTATACTAATTGGAATAGTGTCTGCTAAACTTAAAGGATCATTTGAATTGATAATAATGTTTGAGTTATAGGTTCCATTAACTAAACCATCAGATTTAATAATAAAATTATGATTAGTAGTATCATTAACAGAAGTTGTTAAAGTATCTTGATTTGTTGTAAGCCATTTTGGTAGCGGTATATCTGTTTTTATCTCATCATAATAACTTGGGTATGAAGTGCTTCCATTATAAAGTTCTATGATTTCAATATTTTGAATTGATGTATAATACCCAGCAAATTGAATATTGTTATAAATTAGGACTTCATTTATATAAAGATCAAATCTTTTTGTAGTGTAGTTTATATTTTTTAACTCAAAACGAGTCCAAGTATCTACAGGGTTAACAGTATAAGTGTATTGGTTGTTGGCAGTTATTCTATAGCCACTAGTACCATATTTATGAATTCTGCAAAGACTGTAAATCCAACTAGAATCTCCAATATTTATGTAATTATTATTACCACCTAAGTTATCAGATTTTAAATAAAAAGAAACATAGTTTACTTCATCATTAGGGTTTGTGTAAAAAGTAGCTCTTTCAGCGCCAGATAGTTTAAGACTAAAATTACCTTCAGCTGCATCTGAACTTATTTGATAAGAATTTATATTGAAGTGATTAACGCTACTATCTTCAAAATTTTCTGAAATTGCAGAAGCATAATTTGGAGTTAATTCTTTTATACTTGAATGAGTTTCTAAACTTGCTGATCCAGTATTATATATTGAAATAGGAATAATAAGTGAATCGTTACAGCTTAAAATTGTGTCTACTATTTCTAAAGGATAATGATTGATTATAGGAACGCCAAGTACCTCTCCGTTATAACAAATATTAATATTTCCTGCATTACTATATACAGTAATTGTATCTGCGTAGCTGTAAACTGTATCAGGGTTTGAATAAATTTCAATAATAAGTGAATCATAAGGTCCAACAATAAAATTGGTATTTTCAAAAGAAACAAATGGTAAATTAGCTTGAATATTGTTAATGTCTAATTCACTACAAGATGGATTGTATATAGTAATTTCAGATGTATCTATTAAATGCTGCCTTAAAGTGTCGAAAGTAAAACAGTATGGAATTACGTTTATAATTGGGTTTTCATTTATAATTAACTGAACTGGTATTACTACATTTTCTATTAAAGGATCATTAGATGTAATATTAATATTAGAATTATACAAACCAGAAGTAAAACCAGAACTATTTGCAGAAATTGTTAATGTAGTAGAATCAAGTGGTAAAATGGTATCAATAGGAGGAGTTACATTTAACCATGAACTCATTTGTTGATATTTCCAAGCTACGGCATTTGTAATAAATGCATTTCCTATATCATGTTTTCCAGTATAAATAACTTTCCCCAAACCTTTTTCTAAAACTCCTAGTGTAGATTTGTTACTGTAGTTAGCTAATGATGTATAATTTGGATCAGAAATACTTAATCCAAAAGTTCCACCACTATTCCATATATAGTTAGTGTTAACTGCTAGGTGTATATTAAATAATTCATGATTAGGATAACTTGTAGTAGCAGCACCAGAATTATAAAGTGAATGATTTGTTGCAGTAAATAAACCGTAAGAATTTATTTTATATCTATCATTTCCAGCTAAAATTATCCAACCACCATTTTCTACAAATTGATTAAATAAATTTGAAAAAATTGTATTTCCTGTAAAGTTAGTATTGTGTTGATGTGGTAAAATTAAAACATCAACGGTATCTAAATATGATTCTAAAAGTAATAAATCTGTAGTATTTGTATGGTCTAAATTGTATTTGTGAGGTACATTTACTAATGAGTTAATAATACTTGTAAAATAGTTTGAGTTTGTATCTATTTCAAAAGTCCATAGCAATAAATTGATTGTAGAATCTCCTAAAGTATTATTACTAGCATTATAATTAAGTGTTCCTAATCCGTTATTGTATAAGTTTATTGTTTGTGAAGCAGAATCTTCACAATTCAAATTAAAGAATAAAGTATCTTGTACTACAGAAATTGTTGGTGAATTTTCTGAATATGCAGAAAAACAAATAGAACTATCACCTGCATTGCTATAAAAATCAATACTTCCTGAAAAGTTTTGTACTGAAGTTGGATTAAAACTAAAGTTAAGTAAAAAAGAATCAAAAGGAAGAATACTTAAACTTGTACTATCAGATACTATTTCAATATCTGTACTTGTAATATTAGTAATGTCTAAAACTGTACAACTTGGATTATAGATCCAAATAGATTGGTTTGTAGTTGTGTTTTCAAGTATGGTATCAAACACTAAACAAGTGTCTCCAAAAGTCATAATAGGATTATCATCTATTATTATAGTAACAGGTATTATTAACTCAGGATTGCCAAGATCATTTGAGTTGATATAAAGCTCAGAATTATATATGCTTGCTATAGAATCATAAGCATATAAATTTACAAAAACAACAGTAGAATCATTTGGAGCTATTTCAAAAGAACTTGCAGAAACATTTTCATAAATGCTAGATTTTACTTTAATCTCATCATAATAAGAAAATCTATTTCCAACAGAGAAGCTATTCGAGAAATTAGCGTTATTTATAAAAGAGTTGTTGGAATAAAAGTTTCCGTTTACATAAAAATCAAAATTGTTGTTGATATAATCTATATTCTTAAGTTCTATAAGAGCCCATTGGTCTTCATAAACAACATTAAAATATCCATTATTTGAATTAACTTCTAAGTTGTTACCATATTGCTCTATCATTAATATTTTACTAGAATTAGAATATAAATTAAATATTTTTGAATATTTTGGCGATGCAGAGTTTTATAATCCTAAGTTTGTCGCGGTAGCACAAAAGCACGTGATGAAGCAGCGTGAGGCTAAAATAGAGCAAATGCTGCAGGATATTGATGAGCAAGACACACCGATCCACAGCGTGTGGAGTAAAGATTTATTTGAACATGCTTGTCATCATTCAAAGCGCCATGGCTTTGATCTTATTGTAAAGGCGGTACATCACGCCGATCATTATCTGCCTGTCGACTGGAGTCTCATTCGCCACACTCGCGTGCCACTCATGCCGTTAACCGACAACCCATTGCATAAAGGTAATAGCGTAATGATG
>CAKZQD010000067.1 GCA_937139485.1 uncultured Bacteroidota bacterium
TTTCTAATAAAGCAGAACTTGGATCGCCTCTAAAACCATTTCCTAGTTTATCTATTTCGTCTAAAATAAATACTGGATTTGAAGTTTTTACTTTCTTCAACGACTGTAATATACGCCCTGGCATAGCACCGATATATGTTTTCCTGTGTCCTCTAAGTTCAGATTCATCGTGCAAACCACCTAGCGACATTCTTACATATTTTCTATTCATTGCTGTAGCAATAGATTTGCCTAAAGAAGTTTTACCAACTCCTGGAGGGCCAATAAAGCAAAGTATTGGAGATTTCATATCGCCTTTTAACTTTAAAACGGCTAAATATTCCAATATTCTATCCTTAATTTTATCTAAACCATAATGTTCTTTATCTAAAATAGTTTTAGATTTTTTTAAATCTAAATTATCTTTTGATGTAATATTCCAAGGTAAATCTAGCATCAATTCTAAGTGATTGAGAGTTACAGAATAATCTGGAACTGCTGGATTTATTCTTTGTAGTTTTTTGGCTTCTTTTTCGAAGTGTTCTTTTACTTTTTTGCTCCACTTCATTTTTTTGGCACGTGCCATCAAGTTTTCATAATCTTTACTTGGCGACTCCTGCCCTAGCTCGTCTTGAATATTTTTTAGCTGCTGGTTCAAAAAATAATCTTTTTGCTGCTTTTCTATTTCAATACGTGTATTTCGTTGAATTTTATTTTTTAAATCCAACATTTGAATTTCGTTTTGTAGAAATTCTAATACCTTATTTGCACGCAATTCCAATAAATCAAGGTTTAACAATTGTTGTTTTTCTTGTACTTTTATATTTAAATTGGTAGCTGTAAAATTTATTAAGAAAAAACGGTTTTTTATGTTTTTTAAAACCATAGAAGCTTCGCTAGGAATATTCTTAGATTTTTCGATTACTTCTTTTGATAAATCTTTTATTGTAGAAATTATTGCCTTAAATTCTTTAGTGATTTTTGGTTTAGTTTCTATAGATAATTCCACTTTTGCTTTTAAAAATGGTTCTTCAGAAACGGCTTCTAAAAATTGAATTCTCTTTGCTCCTTGAAGTATTACAGTAGAACTTCCGTCTGGCATTTTAAGCACTTTCATGATACGTGCCACTGTTCCAAATTCGTATAAATCATCAAATCCTGCATCTTCTGTTTTGGGATCTGTCTGGGTAAAAACGGCTATTAATTTTTCTCCTTTATTGGCTGCTTTTATTGCTTTTAAAGAAGTATCTCTACCTACCGTAATTGGCATAATGACACCAGGAAAAATGACAGAATTTCTTAAAGCTAATACTGGAATTTCTTCTGGTAAATCTATTTTTGCTTTATCATCAAGTTCGTCATCTGCTATAATGGGAATAAAATCGTTGTTTTCTTCTTGTATTGGGTGTAAAAAATCTTCAAAATCCATAAATATCTTTTAATTGAATGTAGTTAAAAGCATAAATAATGCCACTTAAAAAAAACGGTTATTTTGGCATAGTTCAGTTTTTACTAGTCATTTTTTTCTGCAAGTTTTTTTTTATATAATACATAGTAAAAAAAAATATTTAAACCAAAGAAATAATAAGTGCTACAAAAAAAAAAAAAGATGTGCTATGTGTTATTATTTTTAAGAGCCTCTATTGAAGTAGAAATGGTAGACATTACTTTAAAAAAGCCGTCCAAATCTTTTTCTGTTAATGAAGATTTTATACTGTTTTCGAGAATAAATAATTTATTTAATGCAATTTTTTGCATTTCTACACCTTCTTTTGTTAAGCAGATATAGACTTTTCGTTTATCAGTTGCTGATTTTTTCTTATAAACGTATTTTTTTTCAATAAGGTTTTTTAAAATTCTCGATAAACTATTTGGTTCCATTCCTATTCTTGGTGCTATACTGGTTACGGTGCTTCCTTTTTCGTTATTTATAGCCATTAAAACAAATGCCATAGACAAAGAAGCATCGTTTTTTGTAGCAATTTCATTATAAAACTTCTCTATAAGCAACCAAGATGTTTTCATCTTGTAAATTACCAAAGTATTAGCTATTTCTTCAAATTTTCCCATAAAGCAATACAAAAGTAAAATTAATTAATTAGTGTCTGATAAAAAGTTTTAAAATAATTGGAATTCTAATACTACATTTATTATCATTTTATTTGTTTTAATTTTAATAAAAAACAGAAGTAAAGTTATAAAAGCATAAAAATAAACTATGCACTTAGCATTATATTTAGACAAAATATATTCAAAAGAAAACTATAATTTGATAAATTTAAAACTGTAGTTATATAAGCTTGTGCATTTACTTAATAGTTAATTAAAAATGACTACCTTTGAAAATATGACATTTTTATCAAAGACATATAGAATCAAAAATATGATTTGTACTAGATGCAATGAAGTAGTTAGTGATATTTTCAACAATCACAATTCTAAAATTATTTCTGTTGAATTAGGTCTTGTAAAAATTCAAGTATTAGACAACTTTAATGAAGATGATGTTTCTAAAAAGCTAGAAGAAAGAGGTTTTGAAATCATTAAAGATGAAAGTGATATTATTTTAGAACAAATTAAAGTAGCAATAACAAAATTATTTTTTCATGATAAAGAAAATGAAAATTTAAAAAACTCTGCTTGGCTCGAAGATGAAATAGGTATTCCTTATTATAAACTTCGTAAAATTTTTAGTGAAAAAACTGAAACTACTATAGAAAAATATATAATTTCTCAAAAAATTGAAAGAGCAAAAGAATTAATAAGGTACAATCAAATGAACTTTGAAGAAATTTCTTTAGAACTTGGTTACAAAAACTTATCACACTTCAGTACGCAATTCAAAAAAATAGTACACCAATCTTTAACACAGTATAAGAAAAACACAAATTCAAATCGAAAAGAAATTGATAAACTCTTATAGTTTATTCAAAAAATTCTGGGTTGGTAGCTAAGCTATTATCTGTAAGTGTCATTAAAAAAGCAATAATATCTTCTTTATCTTGTTGGCTAAGTTCTAAACCCGATACTCTGGTGTTTTCTATTTCAGGCTCTAAGGTAGACGAAGCCTTAATCTCTTCATTATAATGATCTAAAACTTCCATTAATGTATTAAATCTTCCATCGTGCATATAAGGAGCTGTTAAAGCTATATTTCTTAAACTTGTTACTTTGAATTTTCCTTTATCTTGGTTGTTTTGAGTAACTTTAAATCTTCCTAAATCTGCTTCCATTTCTGAATCTGAACTCAGACCATTATTCATATACTTATCGTTTTCAAAATTAAAACCTCCATGGCAATGTGCACAATCTGCACCTGACTCACTAGGAAAAAAAGGATTATATTCTTGAGAAAATAATTTTCTACCTCTGTCTTCACTTTCTGTTAATGCAGTTTCGCCAGCAAGATAAGCATCATATTTTGATTGATTAGAAATCATTGTAAACATGAACTGCTCCATAGCTAGTGATATATTTAATGAATTAATTTCTTCATCTCCAAAGGCTTTTTTAAACTGGTTTATATACTGCTCTTCATTTGAAAGTTTTTTTATAACATTTTCAAGGCTTTCATTCATTTCCAAAGGGTTTTCAATTGGGCCTAGTGCTTGGTCTCTAAGAAGCTCTGCTCTTCCGTCCCAGAAAAATCCGTTTGTATTCCAAGCCATATTTATTATCGACATGGCATTTCTATCGCCCAATAAACCACCTACGCCTTTAGAAAATTTCTTATCGTCATTAAATGATTTTTCTTGAAGATGACAAGATGCACAAGAAATAGAATTGTCACTTGACAATAGTTTTTCATGAAACAACATTTTTCCTAGCTTCACTTTTTCTTTAGTTAATTTATTATCCTCTGGTAAATTTGGCTTTGGAAATGCACCAATGTTTAAAGTATATGGTGTTAAATCTTGTGTCACATTTTTCTTACACGAAAGCACTGTAAGAAAAGATAGAAAAATGAGAATTGTTTTATTCATTTTTAAAAATTTTATTATTAATAAATTCATAATCTGTTAAGGATTCTAAAAAAGATATTAAATCATTTATTTCTGATTCATTTAAATTTAAAGTCTTAATAAACTTACTCTTATTGGCATGATTGTTTCCTCCAGAATTATAATGTTTCAGTACATCTCTTAAAGTATTTAATGAGCCATCGTGCATATATGGTGCCGATACTGCAATATTTCTAAGCGTAGGCACTTTAAAAGTTCCTATATCTATACTATCTTGTGTCAGTCTAAACCTTCCTTTGTCTTCATATTCTAGATACAAACCATTATTATAAAAGCCAAAGTTTGTAAACAATATATCGCTATGACAGCTACTACAATTTGTTTTACTGCTATAAAACAAATCTTTTCCCCTTAATGCGCTACTATTCAATTGACCTTCTTCATTTAACCATAAATCATAAGCACTATTTGAACTAATTAAACTTCTTTCAAAACAAGAAATTGCTCTTGTTATTACATAATAATCCATTTCACGCTGATAAGATTTAATGCTTTTTTCTTTATATGTTGCTATTTTATTTAATCTTAAACCTGCATCTAAGATATTAAAACCCATTTCATTATGCTCTTCTATCGGAATTAAGACTTGCTGCTCTAAAGTAGCCACACCGCCTTCCTTTGTAAAATATGGCTGAAAACCAATATTGCTAAGCGTAGGAGCATTTCTAGTGCCAGCTAAACTATTTACACCATTAGTTTTTGATACATTATCGCTAAATCCAAACACTTGTTTATGACAAGTAGCACAGCTTACACTTGAATCTATAGAAAGCATTTTTTCATAAAAAAGATCTTTTCCTAAATTCCACCTTTCTATAGTAAATTGATTATCAGAAGGAACTTCTATGCTTGGAAAACCATCTGGTATATTGGTTAATATAGTGTACTCATTGTCGATATTTTTTTTACACGAAGCAAATAAAATAAGCAACAATAAGAGCAATTTTATATTTATTTTACTTTGATACAGCAACTTTGTTAATCGATATGATATTATCTAAATTATCTTTTAGATATAGAAAAAAGATACCATTATTATTAATCTTTAATGATTTATTTATTAAAGTTTTCTCTTGAATAAATCTTCCATCAAAGCTGTAAACGTCAACCTTAAAGACATTACTATTATCTATAAAAATTTGCCCCTTCGAAGGATTTGGAAATAAACCAATAGCCTCTTTTTGAATATTGGTAATATTTGTAGGGTTTTCTGCTTCTCCTTCATTTGCAGAAAAAATACTGTTTTTGAAATTATTTTTTCCGGTTACAACACCAGCGTCATTTTCATCACCGTGCAAACTAAAACCAGCAACTAGGTCTAAGTCTCTTAATGCTTCATTGTACTCGGCATTTATATCTATAACTAAACTACCGTCTTCTGCAGAAGTTTCTTCAAAATCAACAACAATTTCTTCATACAAAGCATTTCCAACTCCGTGTAGTTCAAACACTTGACCTTCTGAAAGTCCTTCTATAGCAAAAAACCTATAACCAGAAGTCCACCCCCAATGCATAGATGGTGATTTTGGAGCAAGTGGATGACTAGATGGATATGTTGATGGATCTAAATGATTTTTTGCCTGCGCTACTCCTAAGTAAAATGTAACACTTTCTAAATTTGTGACATTAAAATTTCCAAATGTTATATTAGTATTTAAGTAAGCATCTACTAAAATTGTAGTATCCACAAAACTTAATGTTTGACCGCCATCATGTTTAATAGAAATATCGGAAATATAATATTGCATTCTTCCTAAGGTAAAATTTGAGCCAAGATTATTTTGCCCTTTATTTGTAGTTGAAAAATTTTGAGAAGCATTTAATAAATGATTTATTTTGAAACTTACATCTGTTTGCGCCTGAGCAATAAAAGGTAATAGTAAAATAGTGAGTAGTATTGTTTTCATAATATTTTTTTTATAAACTTACTACAATTTTTATTACATTTCATAAAGACTGATTTCTTTTGGTCTATATTATCACAATTTTATAAAAAACGATTTGAATTATATAAACCCAGACTTCATTATATATGAAACATAGATTTTTATTTTAGCATTTTAATAATAGTGAGCTAATACACCTATTTTAATAGATTATTTAAATAAAAATATTAATTTTGCTTCACAGGCATTTCAGCTAAAAAATCTATCTATGAAAAAAATTATTTTATTCCTTTTTATTGCTACCAATATTCAAATTTTTGCTCAGGGGAAATTAATAAGTTATGAAAAAGTTGATTCATTAAACTTTACACAACTTAAAGCTATTTGGAAAGATTTGAGTCTTCCGCAGCTTATTACTTCAATAAAAAACGAAGTAGATATTTATGAACTTTATTACAACACACAACTACCATCTGGCAAGGAAGTGGTAGCTACAGGACTATATTACGTACCAAAAGGCGTACAATTATTTCCTATAATGCAATATAACCATGGTACCGTAACTAGAAATAGAACCAGCTATGACTATAATGGCGAAAGTACTATTTGCAAAATATTTGCTGCAGATAGTTATGCTGTAGCTTGGCAAGACTATATAGGACTAGGCAAAGCAGAAGGTTTTCATCCTTATCAGCATGCAGAAACAGCCGGTCAGTCTGGAGTAGATTTGCTAAAAGCCATAAAAGAAATTAACCAAGACTTAGGTTTAATTACAAACAATGAACTTTTTATAACAGGCTATTCGCAAGGCGGCTATTCTACCATGGCAGTACATAAAATGATAGAAGAAAAGTATGCTACAGTTTTTAACGTTACGGCTTCTTCGCCTATGAGTGGTGCGTACGATATGGCAGGTGTACAAAGCAAAGTAATGGAAATTGAATATACCCAGCCACATTATTTACCATATTTATTGTATGGCTACCAAGAGTTATACAACATAATAGATGGCGAGTTTGAACAAATATTTGTAGCTCCTTATGATTCTATAATACCTTTATATTTCGACAAACAACATAGCGTTAATGAAATAAATGACATTTTACCATCGATACCTATGGATATGATAGACCCTCTTTATGCCGATGAGTTTAGAAACAACCCAGATTTTTTGTTTAGAAAAGTACTAGAAGAAAATAATTTGTACAAATGGATTCCACAAGCACCAGTACAGTTTTGTTATTGTAAAAGCGATGAAGAAGTAACCTATGAAAACGCAATAGTTGCCTACGATTGGATGAAAAAAAATGGTGCAAAAAATATTATTAAAAGAAATGTTGGAAATACATTTTCACATCATGACTGTGCAAGCTATGCTGCAATGTATACAAAATTTTATTTCGATAGTTTTAGAAATGGTGCCAAAAATGGTACTAGAGGGCCTATTATGAAAAATATTTTGGTAGGTATAGTAAAGGGAATAAAATAGTTAAAAAGATATGTTCACTTTTTTGGCTTATCTATTATTTATTTCTAAATTTGAGCGCTTAATATTTATTAAGTTCTATGTCTAAATATATTTTTGTTACCGGCGGTGTTACGTCTTCACTTGGAAAAGGAATTTTTGCTGCTTCGCTTGCTAAATTATTACAAGGTAGAGGTTTAAAAGTAACTATTCAAAAATTTGATCCATATATAAATGTAGATCCTGGAACTTTAAACCCTTATGAACATGGAGAATGTTATGTAACGGTAGATGGCGCCGAAACAGATTTAGATTTAGGACATTACGAAAGGTTTTTGAATTTAAAAACTACACAAGCAAACAATGTAACTACTGGTAGAGTTTACCAAACAGTAATAAATAAAGAACGAAAAGGCGAATATTTAGGTAAAACCGTACAAGTAATTCCACATATTACAAATGAAATTAAGCGGCGAATGCTTTTGCTTGGTGAAAGTGGCGATTATGATATTGTAATTACAGAACTAGGTGGAACAGTAGGCGATATTGAATCTTTACCTTATGTAGAAACCGTAAGACAATTGAAATGGGAATTAGGAAATGATGCTATTGTATGCCATTTAACTTTAATTCCATACCTAAAAGCCGCAGGTGAGTTAAAAACAAAGCCAACACAGCACTCTGTAAAAGAATTACTAAAAAATGGTGTACAACCAGATGTATTAATTTGTAGAACAGAACACACTTTAGGCAAAGAAATAAAACAAAAGCTAGCCAGATTTTGTAACGTAAGCAATGAAGCCATTATTGAAGCAATAGATGCGCCATCTATATACCATGTGCCAGTACTAATGGAAGAGCAAAATGCCGATAAAATAATATTAGATAAATTGGGCATAAAATCTTCTGGAAAATCTGATATATCTATTTGGAAAAACTTTATTAATAAATTGAACAACCCAAGCAAAGAAGTTAAAATAGGTTTTATTGGAAAATACGTAGAATTGCAAGATGCATATATTTCTATTATTGAAGCATTTAAACACGCAGGAGTAGAAAACAACTGTAAAGTAGAAATAGTAAAACTTCATTCTGAAAAACTTAATGATGATAATATTGCAGCACAATTAAAAGGACTTAAAGGCATTTTAGTAGCACCAGGTTTTGGAGATAGAGGTATTGAAGGTAAAATAAATGCTATTAAATATGCCAGAGAAAATAATATTCCTTTTTTCGGAATTTGTTTAGGAATGCAATGTGCCGTAATTGAATATGCTAGAAATGTATTAAACCTAGAAGGTGCACATTCTTTAGAAATGAATGCAGATACAAAGCATCCTGTAATAAATTTAATGGAAGATCAAAAAGACGTAACTAGTAAAGGTGGCACAATGCGTTTGGGAGCTTACGAATGTAGTTTAAAAGAAAATACATTGGCATATAATATTTACAATAAAGAAATTATAGCAGAAAGACACAGGCATAGATATGAGTTTAACAATAAGTACAAGCAAAAATTTGAAAATAATGGAATGATTGCAAGTGGTTTAAACTTAAAAAATGATCTTGTTGAAATTATAGAAATAAAAGACCACCCATATTTTATTGGTGTACAATTTCACCCAGAATATAGCAGTACTGTTGCGCAACCACACCCTTTATTTATTTCATTTATTGCAGCGGCTTTAAAAGTTTAGTTTTTTTTCGGCTAAAGCCAATAATATTAACTCTAGTATCTACTAGATAAATCTTGTGGCGATTCATTTGTCAGCTTTTTAAAACTATTTATTGAATAAGATATTTTTTTACATTACTTATCTATTTCAATAATTACATGCTTGGCATACTATCTATATTTATTTTATTTATTCACATAAAACATTTGCAATAAGCGCATTCTAAAGAGAATTAGAATGTGTTTTAATGTTTTTTTAATACTTTTAAGCTATGAATAAAGTCTATTACCTAAAAAGCTGCAGTACTTGCAGCAGAATAAATAAAGAACTTGGTGTTTCTGAAGCAAATTTTGAAATGCAAAACATAAAAACAAAAGCCATAACGCAAGCACAACTAGAAGAAATGCACAAACTTTCTGGCTCGTATGAGGCATTGTTTAGTAAGCGGTCACAAAAATATAAAGCACTTGGTTTAAAAGATAAAAACCTTAGCGAAGATGATATGAAAAACTATATTTTAGAAGAATATACTTTTTTGAGCCGTCCAGTTTTTATTATTGACAATAAAATTTTTATTGGAAACAGTAAAAAGAATGTAGAAGCTGTTAAGGAGGTTTTGAAATAATTTTCATTAAAAAACGGAATGAATTCTTTAATTTTAAATAAAAATGTTGAATACAATTTTAATCCTTTTGGTGGAATAAGTAATGAGGAAATATCAAAAATACTTGTTCCCAAACCATTTATTAATCAGATAATTAATGATATTAAAAATCCAAAAATAAAAATAGTAGAACTAGCTGGATTAAAAGGAAGAGGAAAAACAAGTCATCTAAAATATTTGAATAAAGAATTTATAAATTCACATCTAATTTTAATTGATTCAACAACAAATAAAAAAACATTTACAGACTTAATTGATAAACTTCTTTTTGTAGACAGTATTCATCATTTAAACTTAATAAACCGTTTAGCACTCTATAAATCCAACAATAAAATAATTTTAACAACACATATTACTAGATTTATAGAATACAAACTGGCAAATATTACTTATAAAAAATATAGTATAAAAGGGATTGAATTTGAAACTTTGAAGACAGTTCTTATCAATAGAATTGCATTATCATCAAATTTTAAACAAAAAGAAGTAAAGCTAAACGACAAAGAAATAAATTTATTAATAGACAAGTTTAATGATGATTATAGAGCCATTCTTAATTTCCTATTTGATAATTTTAAACTATGAAAGATGTTTTAAATATACAATTTGACAAAATAAATCAAAGATATTTAATTGGAGAAAAAATTGAAGGTGAAATCCTATTATCTTCTGATGAAGATATTGATTTTCAAGAATTTGGTATTAATATTATTGCTGAATCAAGAGGTAAAGTTGGTACACATTCAATAATTTTAAAGAAACAGCAAGTTTTCACAAACAAACTAATATTAAAGAATGAAGATTATTCATTTCCATTTAGTTTTAGAAATAATAAAATTGAATCATACTTCGGGAAAAACTTTAGTTTAGTTTTTAAAATAGAAACTTATGGTGTTTTATCAAAAAAAATAGTCAACGACCCATTAAAACCTTTCATTAATCCGTTTAATCTCATTGATGTAAACAAACAATGGAAAGAGTCACTATATATTGTTTTTTATTCAAAAAATAAATTATACGACATAAAGGAGAGTTTTATAAATCTAGATAATGAAATTACTCATAAAATTTTATTTGGATTTATACTATTAAGCTTAACTTTAACAATAATTATTTTTACTAGTACTGAATATTGGTATTTTGCATCAATACCATTAATTACATTTTTAGTATTAGGTTTTTATATGTTATCTTCCATAAATTTGTTTGGAGACTTTAAAGCAAAACTTTATAGAAATGATGAAAACTCATTTAATATTAAATTATTCAATACTAAAAATTGGAATTTCATAGAAAAAATTGAATTATCGTATCAAATAAAAGAAGAAGTATTAGATAAAAGGGGAACTACTGAAACTAAATATAGAGAAACAATTTTTGAAAGCGATGTAAAACATTTTTTAAAGCCTATTGACAGTATTGAGTCTAATTTTAAATTTCCTAAAAACAAACCAGTATCAATAAATTTAATAGATAGTAGTATTTTCTGGAATTTAAAGCTTGTAATAACTAGTACTTTTGGGGTAAAATATACATATAATAGTATATTCACAACATATAATAAAATCATAAATCCAAAATCGTAAATAAATATGGCATCAGTTTTCGGTCATGCAATATCTGCCTTAGCAATTGGTAGTAGTTTTAAAAATAAAATTATCACTTGGAAGTTTTGGTTTATAGGTGTTCTCTGCTCTATTTTTCCAGATGCAGATGTAATAGGTTTTTCTTTTGGAATTGCTTATGAAAGTTTTTGGGGGCATAGAGGTTTTACGCATTCATTGGTTTTTGCTTTCTTTTTTGGAATATTTTGTGCTTTTGTTTTTTATCTAAAGAAAATTTCTATTGCTCAAAGGGCATTCCTTGCTTTTTACTTTTTTCTTTGTACGGCTTCGCATAGTATTTTAGATGCTATGACAACTGGTGGCAAAGGCGTTGCCTTCTTCTCTCCTTTTGACAATGCAAGGTATTTTTTTCCTTGGCGACCTATAAAAGTCTCACCGCTTGGTATAGAAAACTTCTTTAGCAGCTGGGGACAAAAAGTAATACTGAGCGAACTTATATGGATTGGAATTCCTTGTGCAATATGGATATTAATACAAATTATTAGAAAGAACACACTACAAAAAGCGTGAACCTATCTCGATACGATTATTGATTATTTTAAATATTTACCAAAAATATCACTATACAATAAACTTATATAGATTGGATTCTTTAATTTCATTTAAAATATAATAAATTTATGTTTTTTATTAGGGAAACTGTAGAAATGTCAAGTGAAGACACTTGACAAGGCGATAAGAAATGTCAAGTGAAGACACTTGACATGGCAAATAATTGTACTATATGAATGATGATTGAAAAAAACTTGACATGGCGAAATCGTAAATCAAAAATCGTAAATAAATAAGTCTATTTCATCAATTTCATTAAATCTACCATTCTAGAAGCATAGCCCATTTCGTTGTCATACCAAGCAATTACTTTTATTTGCTTGCCAATTACTTTGGTTAAATCTCCTTGGAAAACAGCAGAATATGGCATACTTACTATATCTGAAGAAACTAGAGCTGCTTCGCTATAAAGCATAATATCTTTTAAAGATCCTGCTGCTGCTTTTTTAAATACAGCATTTATTTCTTCTACGCTTGCATTTTTATTTAATGTAGCAGTAAAATCTGTTAATGAACCAGTAATTACAGGAACACGTGTTGCCATACCATCTAGTTTGCCACTCATTTCTGGTATTACCCACCCAACTGCTTTTGCTGCACCTGTACTGGTAGGAATTATAGAATGTGCTGCGGCTCTTGCTCTTCGTAAATCTTTGTGTGGTGCATCTTGAAGTTTTTGATCGCCTGTATATGCGTGTATTGTATTTAAAAATCCGCTTTCTACACCAAAATTTTCGTTTAGTATTTTTACTATTGGTGCTAGGCAGTTTGTGGTACAAGATGCATTTGAAATAATAATATCTGCTGCTGTAACTTTTTCTTCATTTACACCACAAACTATAGTTTTTACTTCTTCACCTGCTGGTGCAGAAATAACTACTTTTTTAGCTCCGGCTTCTATATGCTGCATTGCTTTTTCTTTACTTCTATAAAAGCCTGTACATTCTGCAACTACGTCTACACTATGTTTTCCCCAAGCTAAATTCTTTGCTTCACGCTCACTAAAACAAGGTATTTTTTTTCCATTAATAATAATATTTTCATCGTCAAAACTAACTTCTGCATCTAAAATACCGTGAGCAGAATCATATTTCAGCAAGTGCGCAAGCGTTTTATTGTCTGCAAGGTCGTTTATGGCAACTACTTCTATATTTTCTTTCAATAAATTTCTAAAAGTTAGTCTTCCTATTCTTCCAAATCCGTTTATGGCTACTTTCATTATTCTAGTATTTAGTAGTAAGTATTTAGTCTAAAGTATTTTAACTTACTATGTTTTTTTTGTTATTCACTTTTTGTAAATAACATTTAAAATATTTTCTTTAAATAGATAATATTTCTACTAATCTTAGTAAATCTTTATCTATGTAATTGTGTTTTTTAATTGCTTTTTCTAGTGGCGTGAATGTTAATTCTTTATCATACACTCCAAGCATCAAATCTTCTTTTCCTTTTAGTAGTGCATCTACGGCTGCTACACCAAGTTTGGCTGCCAATATTCTGTCGTAAGTCGTTGGCGAACCACCTCTTTGAATATGTCCCAAAATAGTTACTTTGGTATCAAAATGTGGGTCTAATTTATTTATAGCTTCTGCTAGTTCTGTGGCATTTCCGTTTTCATTTCCTTCTGCTACTATTACTATGCTCGATGATTTTTTTGCAGATTTGCCTTTATTTATTAAGGCTAAAAGTTCTTTTGGTTGAATTTTTGTTTCGGGAACCATTACTGCTTTTGCGCCACAGGCTATAGCCGTTCTTAAAGCAATAAAACCAGCATCTCTGCCCATTACTTCTACAAAAAACAATCTATTGTGCGATGTTGCTGTATCTCTAATCATATCTACCGCTTTCATGGCATTGTTTGAGGCCGTATCGTAACCAATTGTAAAACTGGTTCCATAAATATCGTTATCTATTGTACCAGGAATGCCAATTATAGGAATTTTAAATTCTTGATAAAAAATATGTGCACCTGTAAATGTTCCATCGCCACCTATGGCTACCAAGGCATCAATATTATGTTTTTTTAAATTGTTAAAGGCTTTTTGTCTTCCTTCTTTTGTTTTAAATGCTTTAGAACGAGCAGATTTTATTTTTGTGCCTCCTTTATCTATTATATGTGCAACAGATCTGCTGTCTAAAACCGCAATATCGTTTTCAATCATGCCTTCAAAACCTCTATAAATAGCAGATACTTTTATTTCATGATAAAGCCCGGCTCTAACCACTGCTCGTACAGCAGCATTCATACCCGGAGAATCGCCACCAGAGGTAAAAACTGCAATATGTTTTATTGTTCTCATTCTATTTCAAAGGTAATACAAATTCATTTCAATAATTTTATTATTAACAAGTTTTTTTTGATGTTTTTTGGCTAAAAATTCATAAAATATTTGTATCTTGAAACGAAAATATTTTACTAATGAGTTTCGCTGATGTTGCACGTTCTAGCTTAAAAAATAATAAAATAATTAAACAAAAAATGTTTAGTTCTTTTGGGAAAAAAAAGAATAAACGTGTTTATAAAGCGAAAACTAAAAATCCACATATTAAAAACATGTCAAAGAAAGAGTTAAAAGCTTACCGAAAAGAATTACAGCATAATGCTAGTCAAAGAATGATTACCTTTTGGTTATGTTTCTTTGGCTTATTTTTATCAATGTTGATTTTTATAGCTATAAGATAAAGAATTATGGGATATATGGGAACACCAACAACAGTAATAAAAAACAGATACCGTCCAAAAAAGTGTGTCTTTAAAAAAGTTTCCAACAATTAAATAAGTTTATTTTTAAGATTGAAAAAATAATTATAAACTTTATAAAATTGTCAGAAACCATGAATTTAACAAAGAAACAAACAGAAGAAGTATTAAGCAACTTTTTAGTACAAAAAGATGGCTTGAATGAAGTATTACAAATGATGCTAAACTCGATGATGCATTGCGAACGTAAAGAGTTTTTAATAGAAAGTGAAGGCAATAAAGGCAATGGCTACCGCCAAAGCAATGTATTTGGCTATGGACATCAAATAGAACTTCGAGTTCCAAGAGATCGCCAGAGTGAATTTATGCCTACAATATTAGCTTTATTTAGAGAGCAAGAAACTTATTTAAAGGAAGTCTCATTTCAGATGTATAGCAAAGGACTTACGACAAGAGATATTTCAGAAGTAATGGAAACAATCTATGGAACACACTATAGTAAAAGTAAAATCAGTAATATATCACAAGGGTTTTATGAGCAAATGGAAGCTTGGCGCAATAGAGAATTAGATGAACATTATCTTGCATTTTACATTGATGGTTTGCAAGTTAAATTGAAACGAGATGGAAAATATAAGAATGAATGTTTTTACATCATACTTGGTTTAAAAGAGGATTATACAAGAGAAATCGTGTCCATTGTAAATTTTCCAACAGAATCGTCACAAGGCTGGCGATTAATATTTGATGATATCAAAGAAAGAGGCGTAAAAAGTATAGGAATTATAGTTTCAGATGGATTAACAGGAATAGATACTGCAATAGCTGAAAAGTTCAATGGAACTCCACATCAACGATGTATAGTACATTTGCAAAGGAATTTATCGACATTTGTAAGAAAAGAAAATAAGGAAGAGTTAGCGGAAGATGTTAGAGCGATACTTAATCCTGATGATCCAACTTACACAAAAGAAAAAGCATTAAATAATTTGGTAGATTTTGCAGAAAAATGGAAAACAAAAAGTAAAGCATTAACAAAATACATCAATAATTTAGAATGGGAACCGTTTTTTACTTACCTAGATTTTGCTGTACAGATTAGGCGAATGTTATATACCACAAACTGGATAGAACGTTTTAATAAAAGCTGTAGAAGAACTTTAAAAGTAAGAGGAGCATTCCCAAATGAAGAGTCAGTTTTAGCCTTAATAACAAGTGTAGCATTAGATAAAACAAATAAAAAGTATAAATATCCAATTTATAATTTTAAATTTGAAACGAAACTGAGTAATAAAAGCAAGAAAATGCAAGGTGGTAATTGATTATTGCATAAGCTTTTATTAGACTTATTTAATTGTTGGAAACTTTTAACTAGCAATAAAGACACACTATTGTGGACACTACCAAAAAACAATAGAAATCTTTTACGAAAAAAAGGATTGCCAGACACGAAAAGAACAAAAAGGATTTACAAAGCGAAAACTAAAAATCCACATATTAAAAATATGTCTAAGAAAGAATTAAAAGCTTACCGAAAAGAATTACAACAAAAAGCTAGTCAAAGAATGATTAGATTTTGGCTTGGTATATTTGGTCTATTTTTAATAATGTTTTTCTACTTTCTATTCAAATCTTAGCAAAAACTATTACTGCCTATTTTTAGAATCTATAAAAATTGTAACTGGACCATCGTTTACTAAACTAACTTTCATATCTGCTCCAAATTCTCCTGTTTTGGTGCTTATTTGAGTACTCAATTTCTTTACAAAAGTTTCGTATAATGGAATGGCAATATCTGGTTTTGCAGAATTTAAAAAAGATGGTCTATTGCCTTTTTTTGTAGAAGCAAATAAAGTAAATTGGCTCACTATTAATAATTCGCCTTTAATGTCATTAACAGATAAATTCATTTTTCCATTTTCGTCTGCAAAAATTCTTAAATTCAATAGCTTATTAGAAATCCAATCTAAATCTTCTTGTAAATCTTCATTTTCGAAACCTACTAGCACCAGCAATCCTTTTGTTATTTTAGATTTTATGGCATTATTTATTTCTACCGAAGCTTCCGAAACTCTTTGAATAATTACACGCATAGTTTTAATTTTATCATTTTATTTTTTGAAAAGTTCTTGATTCTACAAATTTATAACCAAAATAACTTTTATTTATTTGAACATTTATAGTGTAGCCTTTATTGAAATATTTATCGTATTCTTGAGTGCTGATTTCGAATACTTTTAAATAACTTGGTTCACTTATTAATGTTTTTAATTCGTTTACCAGCAGGCTATTTACTGCAATATTTTTTGTGTAGTATTTTTCGGAAAAATTTAAATTAACTATCAAAAATAAAGTAATCAATAAAGAATTTAAAACTCCAAACTCATAAATAGATAATTTCAATATTTTTTTCTTTGCCTTTTGTTTCTTTGTTAAAAGTAAGCGAAGTACTAGCATAGAAAAAGATATATAAAAATAAAGTTTAAACAATTTAAAAAAATTCTCTACAAAAACTAAGTAAAAAAACTCAAGATTTACCAATAATAAAACCAAGGAGATTACTAAAGGAACACCAAAATTTAAGTGCATTGCATCTAATTCATGAAATCTCCATTTTTTTATCATATTAAAATACTCTATTGATTCCTATAAGCCATCTAAATTTAAAATAACTTTCAGAAGCGTTTGGATTGCTTACAAAAAATGGCACATCAAATCTTATTACTAAAGGTTTAATTCCTCTTAGTGGACCAAATCTTTTTATTGTAAAAGCGGCACCCAATCCTGCATCGCCTCTTGGTAATAATATTCTTTCTACATTTTTAGCATCTGTATATGTCATAAAACCTACATCTGCAAATGTGTAAACATCTAAATCAAAAGATTTTAAAAATCTAGGAACTCTTTTAAATTTTATTAGTCTATCAAAAGCTACTTCTATATTAAAAGCTGCACCAGAATTTCCTTTATAAACAGAATTTGTAGTAAAACTTGAGGAATCTTGAACAAAAATAGCATTTCCTGCATAGCCTCTTAAATTTAAGCCGCCACCAAAATGAGCATGTGTTGTTTGGTTTGAATAAGAACCAACCCAAGAATTTGGATAAAAACCAGCTGAACGAACATATTTGTTTTCCATCATTTCTTCTGGGTTTGCTCCTGCTAAAAACAGGCTAGATTCATTAGCTCCTATATTTTTTGGACGGTACAATGCATAAAATCTACTACTAACATCTAAAGGACCAAGTTTCTCTTTTCCTTTAAATTCAAAATTGATTCTAAGGTCTTTATAGTCGCCAAAAACACCAGTAATTGCATTTGCATTTATAGTTCCAAAAGCTTTATTTTTATTATATCTAAAATTGTGTTTCAAAGCTATTCTAAAAGTATTATTCCATTTTTGTGTTTCCCATTCTTTTGGATAAAGCAAATAGTTATTGTCTGTTTTTTCTGGTCTTATCATAGATTTAAAACCAAGAGAAATTTTAACATTCTTGCCCAATTCTTTACTAAAAGTTAATTCATTTAAAGCCAAGCCGTCTAAATATCTTGATCTAAATTTTACATCAGAAAAAGGAATAATTTTATCTAAAGGAGTACTAAAATTGAAGTTGTAATAAAAGCGTCCATTTGTAAAATGTTTTGCTTTCTTAAATGGTAAATTAGCTTGAAGTAATCTTGTATTAAAACCAAGTAGCAAACTAAACTTATATTTTTTTCGCATTAAAGAGCCGCTCATATAGCCACCAAATTTTATTCCATCATACGCATTCCACCATATATCTGGTCTATACAATATCGTATATTTTTTTCTATTGGGATACTTAAAAGTATGCGAATCAAATTTCCAATCTATGTTACTTTTCAGTCTGTTATTGTATTGATTTATATCTGCCAATCTATCTGAAGGGTCGATAACTACATTATCTAAGAAACCTATTTTTTTATCGGCTTTTGTTTTTGCATCTGCTACTTTTGGTAATGTTATTGTTGCGGTATAATATTCATTTAGCTTATCCCAACCTGTCCATTTTGGAAGTATTTTTGCTTCTGTTTTTTTCTCAAAATATGTATTTGGAATATGATAATCATAAACATTTCCTGCTTTATCAGTTACTTGAAAATCTATAGGCATTTGCATTCTTCCTACTCTTTTAAATGTAATGTTGTAAGTATTTTCTTTTGCATTTTTTATTGAAATGCTTGTTATTTTATAATCTATATTTTTTGTCGTTTCTAGCCATTGATCAAAAAACCAGTTTAAATCTACTTTGGTAAATCTTATCATACTTTGTCTAAAATCTTCTGGGTAAGGGTGTGCAAAACTCCATTCGTTAAAATAATTTTGCATGGCCTTTAAAAACAATTCATCGCCAAGTGTATATTGCAAATTATAGAGCATAACTGCCGTTTTGTAATAAACGTGACCATAACCGCCACCGTGACCAAGCGCACCATGAAAACCATCTGAATGTGTATTTAAAGCTGGGTCTCTATGCAATGTGGCATCGCGCATGTAACCATAATATACTTCAGATTCTCTTGCGCTTATTGGTTTATCAAACAATTTTGTATACCAATTTTTACTTGGAGTTCTTACTCTATTTGGTCCATCTATGGCTTCCATTCCCCAGGCGGTTAAAAACTGTGTGAAACCTTCGTCCATAAAAGGTCTATAGGTTTCGTTATTGTTTACCATTCCAAAAAACCAATTGTGACCAACTTCGTGCACCAATAAATCTCTATAGCCCGGATCTGAGCCATTGTCCATAGTCAACATTGGATATTCCATACCAGCACGAGCATCCATTACAAGCATTTTGTGCCAGCCATACATACCAAAATCTGTTGAGAATACTTTTAAAATTTTTGCAGTATACGAAGCTGCATTTTGCCATTTTGAAGCGTGAGATTCTACCGCAAAAGAATATGCTTTTTTACCATTCCACTCTGCTACTCCAATTCTATAATGTGGATCTGCAACAAAAGCAAAATCTGGAATATTTTCAGCATAAAAATGCCAAACTTTTCTTTTTCCAGCTATTCTTTTTGTTATTACAGATGGTCTTTCGCCCCAAGGTTTGTCTTTAAAGTTTTCTATTTTCAATTTTTCCCAAAGTTCTTTAGGGTACATTTCTTCTCTATTCAATAAAAAACCTGTTGCTCCTACTACATAATCGTTTGCAAAATCTAGTTTTACGTCATAAGTACCAAAGTCTCCATAAAATTCTCTTCCAAGGTGTTGGTCTGTTGTCCAACCAAATTTTCTATCATAAACAGCAATTCTTGGGTACCAATGTGCTCCGTTATAATGTTTTTTTCCATAAGAATTATAAGCTTTCATTCTTCTACGAAGTGAACCATTATCGTAAAAAGATTTAAAGATTAAATCAAAAGTAATATTGCTATTTGGCAATAAAGCTTCGTTTAAATAAACTTTTAAAATGGTATTATCTTCTTCTGTTTTCAGTTCTACGCCATCTGTCTGCATAGATAAAATTTCTATTCCCAAACCTTCTTTTTGGTATTTTCCGTAAGTAGGAATTTTATTATTTGCTTTTGTAAGTTCGTCCATATATGAACCTTTTACCGCTTGGTTTGCATACAAATGGAAATAAACAAACTTTAAAGTATCTGGAGAGTTATTCCAGTAAGTCAAGGTTTCTTTTCCGTGAAGAATATCTGTTTTTTCATCTATTTGGGCTTCAATTTTGTAATGTACATCCTGTTGCCAATAGTCTGAAAATGGTTTTTTGTTTTTCCAATAATAAGGATTGTCTTTATGCTGAAAAGTATTTGGAAGCTGTACTGAATTATATTCTTGAGCATAAAGCGCAACAGATAAAAAAGAAAATAAAAAAAATAGTGTTTTTTGCATTAAACAAATATAAGCAAATTGAATTTTTATATAGCCACTTCTATCTCAAAAAATATTATTAACTTGCATTAAAATTTCACTTTGAAAAATAAATACATTTTTAAATCTAAGCGACTTGGCTTTAGAACTTGGAAAGGTTCTGACCTTGAAGAAATGACTTTAATAAATAGTTCGAAAGAGGTTATGAAATACTTCCCAAACACTCAAACCAAAGAACATACAAAGCAATTTATTGCTAAAATGAACAAATCTTTTGAACAAAACAGTTATTGTTATTTTGCTGTAGATATTCTTAAAACGCAAGAATTTATTGGTTTTATTGGTTTATGTAAGCAAATATATAAATCTAATTTTACACCAAATATAGATATAGGATGGAGATTGAGTTCAAAATTTTGGAATAAAGGTTTTGCAACAGAAGGCGCAAGAGCTTGTATAAGCTACGCAACAGAAAATTTAGCCTTAGAAAAAATTATTTCTGTTACTCCAGCAATTAATATTTCATCAGAAAATGTTATGAAAAAAATTGGTATGCACAAAATTGGTATTATAAATCATCCTTTACTAAAAAATGATAAAAAATTGGAATCTTGTGTTTTGTATGAATGGAATTTTGCTGTGCATAAGATCACATAAAAAGTACTTTCAAATATTTACTTTTGTGGCTTATTAGAAAAAAAATTTTATGAATTTTAAAAACCAGAATTTCTTAAATATACTCTATGTAGTTGTTTTTGCTTTGTGTTTTCTTCCTTTTATGTCGTCTGCCTTGGCATTAATATTAGGTATTGTTTTTTCAATTTTAGGTTTACAAAACAAATTTTTGTCAAAGCACAAATCTTTAGTGCTTCAAGTGGCTATAGTTTTAATGGGTTTTGGAATGAATTTAAACCAGGTTATCGAAACATCTAAATCTGGATTCTTAATTACTTTAGTTTCTGTTTCTGCTACTTTATTAATTGGAATTTTTATTGGTAAACTTTTAAAAGTAGAGCAGAATATAAATGTACTTATTGCTACCGGAACTGCCATTTGCGGAGGAAGTGCTATTGCAGCCGTTTCACCTATAATAAAAGCAAAAGACAATGAAATTTCATTTGCTTTGGTTGTTGTTTTTGTACTAAATGCTGTTGCTTTACTAATATTTCCAAGTATAGGGCATTATTTTGGTCTGAGCCAAGAAAGTTTTGGTCAGTGGGCAGCAATTGCCATACACGACACCAGTTCTGTAGTTGGTGCAGGAGCAGCTTATGGCGAAAAAGCACTTGAAATTGCTACCATTGTAAAACTTACACGTTCACTTTGGATTATTCCATTATCATTATTTATAGCTTATTTTTATGCAAAAGGAAGCAAAGGAAAAATGAAAATTCCTTGGTTTATTTTATACTTTATTGTTGCTATTATTATTGCACATTTTTTACCTCAATTTGAAGGTGTTTTTTCTAGCGTAAACTTTACTGGAAAAAGAATTATGATTATTGCATTATTTTTAATTGGTTCTAATTTAAGTATTGCAGAAGTTAAAAAAATTGGTCCAAGAAGTTTTATACAAGGTATTTTGCTGTGGATAATTGTAAGTGTAAGTAGTTTATTTTGGTTTGGAATGTGATTTTTAATTATTATGTAAATGCTCCCATTCTTCCCTTAAAATTCCATAGCTTACAGAATCAAAATACGCTCCATTTACTATTCTTGCTTTTCTATATTCTGCTTCTTTTTTCATTCCAAGTTTTTCGGCTAGTTTTATCATTCCAAAATTCCCAGACCAAGTAGAAAGTCCAAGTCTTATAATATCTTTTTTAGTTTTAAAAAGCTCTTCAATCCAAAGACTTAAAGCTTCAAAACCAATACCTTTATTCCAATAAGCTTCATCAAAAATAACAATTCCAATCTCTAGCCAATTAGTTTCCCTAGATTTCCAATACCAATTTACCTCTCCAATAATTTCATTTTTGGCATTAGAAATAATTTTTTTGTTTTCCAAAACAGGATTCTTATTTATCAAATCTTTTTTTAATGATTTAATGAATTTTTCAATTTCGGCAACAGATTTCTTTTCAAAATATGGCCCATTAAATTTGTGATATTTATGGTGTGGAAGTTTCCATTTTTTGTAAACTGTTAAATCATTTATGTTCAAGTTTCTTAACTTAATCATTTTCTCTATATTTTAGAATATATCTCAAGAAGTTTTGCTTCCTCATTTTGCCAAGTATAACTTGACTTTGCTCGTTTGCAGTTTTGTTGCATTTTTTTATAAAAATTTTCATTAGAAAGCTTTTTTACTGCATTTATTATTACTTGCTGATCTAAGTTTTTTATTAAAACAGCTACTTCATCTTTGGCATTTATAGCTTTATATTCTGGAAAATTCATACAAATTTGTGGTATATCTTGATGCATATAATCAAAGAATTTATTTGCAAGTGAATAATAATAATTCAAACTCGTGTTTTCTAATAAATTAATTCCAATAAATGCATTTTGTGTAACTGAAAGTAGTTTCTCTGGTTCTAAATTTCCTAAGAAAATAACTTTGTTTTGTAAACCTAGTGTTTCTACTTGCTGTTTCAATTCTGCTTCAATATCGCCACTTCCGGCTATTTGCAGCTGTAAATCTATTCTTGGCATTGCGGCTATCATTTGCTCTAAACCTCTAGCTTTATTTAATGCACCTTGATATAAAATATACTTGTCGATATTTTTCTTATAAGGTTTTTTAGTTTTCTTTAAAAAAGCTACATTTTTTACTACTTGAAATGAAATATTTAAGTTTTTTTCAAAAATAGCTGCAAGGCTATTATTTACAGTATAAAATGCATCAAACTTGGGCAAAAATTTAGTTTCAATCCATTGCCAAATTTGTTTCTTTTTAGCTTTATTTTTTAGTTCTGGAACTTCAGTAAAATATTCGTGTGCATCAAAAACGAGCTTAGTATTTTTATTAAACTTTTTACCTAAAAAAACACCTAAAACTGTGTCTAAGTCATTTGCTGTAAAAATATCTGCTTTGTGATAAAACATATATATTGCAATACGCAAATTAAACTCTAAATAAAACAAAAAACCTTTATTAAACCAACATTTGAGATTTTCTACTTCAAATGAAAATTTATTATTTAGTGCTTTTCCGCATTTATTTCTTCCTACAAAACAAACATCAAAATTATTTGATTGTAAAGAAGTACATACTTTTATCATTCGCTGATCATAAACGATATTAGAGCTAGCAAATAAAACAATTTTCTTTTTCGTAGACATATAAAAGCTATATAAAGCCTAAATTTAAGCATTCTATTGCTTATTTTCGTAAACGATAAGCAAACCAATTACCATGTCTTTTATAAATTCATATTCAAACTTTTTTAGAAAATACTTTCCAAGTCCTTTTAGCATTGCTATTATACTAAGTTTTGTTAGTTTTTTGCTAGCATTATTTATTACTAAAAACAATGAATCTTTTATAGCATACATTCCAAAATTAGGTACTTATTGGTTTGAAGGAATGTTTAAAGATGGTTTACTGGCTTTTACAATACATATGATGCTTATTTTAGTACTTGGACATGTACTTGCACTTACCAAAACGGCTCAAAAACTAATCGATTTTTCTTTAAAATATGCCACAAACACAGCAAACGCAGCTTATTTAGTTTGTTTACTTACAATTATTGTGGCGCTGTTCAATTGGGGTTTGGGCTTAATATTTGGAGCTATTTTTGCTCGTAAAATTGCAGAAAAATTTCAAAAAGAAAACAAAAAACTAAACTACCCATTAATTGCCGCAGCAGCTTATGTAGGTTTAATGGTTTGGCACGGTGGTTTGTCTGGCTCAGCACCTTTAACTATTAGTAGCGATCATACTTTTTCTGCACAAATGGGAAATATAGCTATTTCAGAAACCATTTTTAGTACAATGAATATTTTTACAAGTATTGCATTGCTAGTTATTGTTCCTTTGGTAATGTATTTTTTAGGAAAAAACTCTAAACAAGATACAATTCCAGTTTTAAAATCTGAATTAAAAATTGGGACAAAAGATAAAGTAGAAAACCCAGCAGATTTTATAGAAAATAGTAGCATTTTAATAAAAATTGTTGGTTCTATTTTCTTTTTAGTATTTATACTTATTAGCGCAAATAAAATAAAAACAGGCGGAAGTATTTTTAGTGTTTTAAACCTTGCTACTACAAATTTATTATTGTTTAGTTTGGCTTTAATATTTCACAAAAACATCAAAAACTTTTTGGCAGCAGTACAAGAAGCCATTGGAGATGTGAGTGGCATTCTAATACAATTTCCTTTGTATTTTGGTATTATGGGTATTATGAAAGAAAG
>CAKZQD010000068.1 GCA_937139485.1 uncultured Bacteroidota bacterium
CAAGTATTTTTAGAGGCAATTAATATTTTCCCAAACAATAATGAACTCAAATTATTTTTATCCTTCACTTATTTCGATAACAATGAATTAAAAAAAGCATACTCATCTCTTTTGATTTTACTTACTTTAGTTCATAAAGACAACAATTTATTAGTTTACAAAAATGCCATAAATAGTTATTTAGAAAAAATAAGTATATAGCTTTATCTTAAATTCTGCCTTGTTAAGACACTTGCAAAACCCTTTACTTTGATTTGTGCTTTCACGAACCTTTACCTTGGTTTGTGTCTTCACGAACCAATCGTTTCTGCGGTGTTAAGTATTTTCACTTCACAGATTCACAGGTTTTCAAGTGAAGACACTTGAAAAAGCTAAAAAACCATTTAACAGTTCTTTTTCTTCTAAATCAACTTTTCTTAGAAAAAGCATTTTTTATTACAAAATAAACATTATGCAATTTTATCTTCTCCTTCAGTAGTACCTTCAATTACATCTCCTTCTATTTCAATGTCTATTTCAGGTTCTTTGGTAAAGTCAATTTTATCTTCTGGAAATTTTCTTGGTCCAAGAAGTCTTGTTAAATCATCTTTAAAAAGTACTTCCTTTTCAAGCAATGTTTTCGCTAACAAGTGTAATTGTTCTTCTTTTTCTGTCAATAAATCTATAGCACGCTTGTATTGCCCATCTACAATATCTTTGATTTCCATATCAATAATACGTGCAGTTTCGTCAGAGTATGGTTTTGCAAAAGCATTGTCTTGCATCATATTGTAGTAAGATAAGTTTCCTACTTTTTCGCTCATACCATAAACTACTACCATAGAGTAGGCTTGTTTTGTAGCGGTATCTAAATCGCTTTGTGCACCAGTAGAAATTGCATCAAAAATAACTCTTTCTGCTGCTCTTCCGCCCATTGTCATACACATCATATCCAGTATTTCTTCTGTTCTGGTAAGGTATTTTTCTTTAGGTAAATATTGTGCATAGCCAAGTGCCGCAACACCTCTTGGCACAATAGTTACTTTTACTAAAGGATGTGCGTTTTCTAAAAACCAGCCACACAATGCGTGTCCGGCTTCGTGATATGCAATAATTTTTTTCTCTTCAGGTAGAATTACTTTATTTTTCTTTTCTAATCCACCAATAGTTCTGTCTATTGCTTCGTTAAAATCGTCCATTTCTACAGATGCTTTGTTTTTTCTTGCTGCTACAAGTGCCGCTTCGTTACATATATTTGCTATGTCTGCGCCTACAAAACCTGGAGTTTGTACGGCTAGTTTTTCAGCAGAAATTTCGGTAGAAAGCTTAATGTTTTTTAAATGAACTTTAAAAATAGCTTCACGTTCTTTCAAATCTGGTCTGTCTACAGATATTTGCCTGTCGAAACGTCCTGGTCTCAAAAGTGCTTTGTCTAAAACATCTGGTCTGTTTGTAGCTGCAAGCATTATTACTCCTTTGTCGCCACTAAAACCATCCATTTCTACCAGTAACTGATTTAGTGTGTTTTCACGCTCATCGTTACTTTGCATGTTGTTTTTTCCTCTTGCTCGTCCTATGGCATCAATTTCGTCTATAAAAATAATACAAGGTGCTTTTTCTCTTGCTTGCTTAAATAAATCTCTTACCCTAGAAGCTCCAACACCTACAAACATTTCTACAAAATCTGAACCTGAAATACTAAAGAAAGGAACTTTAGCTTCGCCAGCCATTGCTTTGGCTAAAAGTGTTTTACCTGTTCCAGGAGGACCAATCAATAATGCTCCTTTAGGAATTTTACCTCCTAGTTTTGTGTATTTGTCTGGTTTTTTAAGGAAATCAACTATTTCCATTACTTCTTCTTTTGCTCCGTCCAAGCCTGCTACATCTGCAAAAGTAGTTTGGCTTTTAGCATTTTTATCGAAGAGTTGTGCTTTAGATTTTCCAATATTAAATATTTGACCGCCGCCCATTCCGCCTCCGCCAGATCTTTTAAGCATAAAAAACAAAAACACGCCAATTAAAATAAATGGTGCATAAATAAACAACATTTGAAAAATAGATTCTCTTGTTACTGTTTGAAAATCTAATTTGTTTTCAGTAGAAAAATCTTTTTCAATATCTGAAACTTTTTCAATAAAACTTTCTGCCGAAGCAACAGTAAAAACAGCATCGGGTGTTTTTGGAGTAAATTTACTTTTAGAAGTATCTAGTTTTAAATCTTTATATTTTTCATTTTTTCTAGCATCTTCTTTTAAATATACTTCAACGTCTTTATCGTTTACTATAAGTACACGGTCTACATCATGTGCTTTAAACATGGTTTCTATAAAGTAGTTTTGACTTATTAATTTATGGTTTTCGCCAATTGAGTTGTCCATAAAAAAATAAAGCAATAATAGAACGCCTACTATACCATAAATCCAAGTAAAATTAAAACCTGGTTTTTTAATTATATTTTTTTTACCCTTATTAGAGTCTTTGTCTTTTTTATTTTCCATAATTATTTATGTTCTTCTGTTTTGGCATCGCTCCAAAGTTCTTCTAATTGATAATATGCTCTAGCTTCTTTATAAAAAATGTGTACCACAACATCAAAATAGTCCAATATTATCCAGTTTGCAGATGTTTTTCCTTCTTGAGCTTTTGGTAAAAGACCCATTTCGTCTTTAACTTTTTTATAAACAGCATCTGAAAGTGCCGATGTTTGTGTAGTAGAATTACCATGGCAAACGATATAAAAGTCTGTTACGCTTTCGTCTAGTTTTCTTAAATCTAAGCTTAAAACTTCTTCGCCTTTTAAATCTAATAGGGCTTCAATTATTAAGTTTTTTAGCGTTTTTGTCTCTTTAGTTAACTTCTTCAAATTTTGTTAATTTCGTATTTTAATTTATCCATTGCAAAAATAGGAAAACTTTTGGGCTTATCTTTAAACAACATCTGCATAGGAAATGTTTCTATTGAATTAAATAGCTGCAATTCTACCAATATTTTTGCTAAAAACTTAATGGCAAAAAGCGAACCAATAGAAGGAACGGTCATTATAACCGACAAACAGACAAACGGTAAAGGACAAATTGGCAATACTTGGCAAAGTGAGGAAGGAAAAAATTTAACATTTTCTATCATTTTAAAACCTACTTTTTTAAAAATAGAGGATCAATTTATGCTTTCTAAAATAGTTTCTTTGGCCTGTGTAGAAACTTTTGAATATTTTACCAGTAAAAAGTTTAAGATTAAATGGCCAAATGATATTTATATAGAAAACAATAAAATTGGAGGTATTTTAATTGAAAATATGCTTTCTAATGGAAAAATTGCTACTAGTATTTTGGGCGTTGGCTTAAATATAAACCAAGAACATTTTTTAAATTTACCAAGAGCCGTTTCTCTTAAAAATGTAAAATACAACAACTATAATTTAATAAGCGTATTAGAAGTGTTGTTAAAAAAAATAGATGTATATTATTTAAAACTTAGAAAGGGAAAATTTGATGAAATAAACAATTTGTACATAGATAAAATGCTTGGTTTTGAGCAAGAGCGTATTTTTAATGAAAAAGGAAATTTGTTTAAAGCTATTGTTAAAGGAGTTAACAAACAAGGGCAGTTAATTTTAGAACTAGAAAACGGTTATCAGCAAGTTTTTAGTTTTAAAGAAATTTCTTGGCATTTTTAAGTTTCAATTTAAAGAAACCTTTCAACTAACTTAATGGCTTCAGAATTGTTTTTTGCTTTAGCAACAGAAAGTGGAGAATCTGCTCCAAGAACTTCTTTTGAATTAGGGTTTGCTCCGTTTTCTAACAGCAATTTAGCAATATCTAAATGATTAAATCGAATACTTTCTACCAAAGGCAAAGCCATATATTCTGGATGTTGATAATTTGGATCTACACCAGCGTTTATATGATATGAAACCAATTCAAAATCACCTTCTTGTATTGCTTTAAACATTTCTTTCCAATTTCCTCCAAACGACATATTTTCCCATTAAATCATTCAATCATTCTCTCATTCAATCATTAAATCCTCCTACTAAACCCCAATCTTTTCACCCATTTTTACAGTAGTTTCAAAACCATTTTTAGTGTTCTCCAAAATATCTGCGTCTATTTTTATTTTGTCTGCATCTATAAGCAAAATTACAGAAGAACCACCAAAAGCGAAATATCCTTTTTCTTGTCCTTTTGTTACAGTTTTGTCTGCTGGGTAAGTTTGAAAAATTGCACCAACCATTGTAGCACCAATTTCACTTATTAATATATCGCCTTTGTCTTCTGTTTCTAAAATAGAATATTCCCGTTTGTTTTCACAAAAAATAGTAAAATTTTCTTTTACAGCATAAGGCGAAACAGAATAATACGCACCATTTATTAATTTTGAAGCAGAAGCTTTTCCTGCATACGGAAAGTGAAAACGATGATAATCGTCTGGAGCTAAACGTATTAATAAAAGGCTTGCGTTTTTGAATTTGTTGGCTAAAGTTTCGTCTTGCAAAAACTTGTCAATAGTAAATTTATTTCCTTTTACAAAAAATTCTTTGGTTTTAGCAATATTTTCAAAGGCTAAAATTTTACCATCAGCAGGAGAAACTATTCCATCTGCAATTGGTCTTGCATTTGGTTTTAGTTTTCGGTAAAAAAAATCGTTGAAATGTTTAAAGTCTGAAACTTTCAATTCGGCTTCGTTCATATTAATATTAAAATCTGAGACAAATTTTTGAATTCGTTTTGTAGATTTTGCTTCGTTCATTTTTCTACCAGCATAATCAGAAAAAAACTTTCTAATAAAAATTAAATGAAGCGGTAAAGCCCCAAAAGGATTTGTAAATAAAAATTTTAGTAACCATTCGTTTGGAGGCGTTTCTCTAAATATTTTTCCTGTTTTTCTATCTTTTATTTCTATTTGCTTCATGCAATGGTTTTCAAAATTTAAGGCTGCAAATGTAAGTTTTTTTTGTAAATCTATTTTGTGGCTATTATTTATTGGACTTAATATGAATCTAAAATTGATTAATTTTACATTTCTAAATGATAACGCAAGATACCATAGCAAAAATAAAAGACGAATCAGACATTATAGATGTTCTGGGAGATTTTATTACACTAAAAAAAGCGGGAACAAATTACAAAGCAAACTGTCCTTTTCATAATGAAAAGTCACCATCTTTTGTAGTGTCGCCTAGTAAAGGTATTTATAAATGCTTTGGTTGCGGAAAATCTGGAAATAGCATAGGTTTTGTAATGGAACACGAAAGCCTAAACTATGTAGAAGCTTTAAAATATTTAGCCAAAAAATATAGCATTGAAATTGAAGAAACTTATCAAACAGACGAGCAGAAGCTTGTACAGTCTGAAAAAGATAGTTTATTTATAGTAAATGAGTTTGCCAAAGATACCTTTGTAAAAAATCTTATGGAAACCGATGAAGGTAAAAGTATTGGTTTAAGTTATTTTAAAGAAAGAGGCTTTTCAGAAGAAATTATTGAAAAATTTCAACTAGGATATACTACAGAACAAAGCACATTTACCACTTTGGCTTTAAAAAAAACCTATAAACTAGATATTCTCAAAAAAGCAGGTTTAACTTCTAGAAAAGAAGGCAGCAAATACGATTTTTTTAGAGGTCGTGTAATGTTTCCCATACATTCTATTTCTGGAAAAGTGCTTGGTTTTGGTGGTAGAATTTTAAAAGACGATAAAAAACAAGCCAAATATGTAAACACATCAGACACAGAAATTTACAATAAAAGTAAAATTTTGTACGGAATTCATTTCGCCAAAAACGCCATAAGAAACAAGCAAGAAGTTTTTTTGGTAGAAGGTTATACAGATGTGATTTCGTTGTTTCAGGCAGGAATTGAAAACGTAGTAGCTTCTTCTGGAACTTCGCTTACGCCAGACCAAGTAAAACTAGTAAAACGCTATACAGAAAACATTGTTTTGCTTTTTGATGGCGATAATGCAGGTATAAAAGCTGCACTTAGAGGTGTAGATATTATCTTAGAAAACGGTGTAAATGTAAAAGTTGTTTTGCTGCCCGAAAATCAAGATCCTGATACTTATGTAAGAGAATTTGGAGCGGCAAATTTTAATGAATTTATAGCAGAAAATAAAAAGGACTTTATTCTTTTTAAGTTAAATTTATTATTGGAAGATGCCAAGAATGATCCTGTAAAAAAGGCAGGTTTAATACAAGAAATAGTACAAACAATATCTGTAATTCCAGATGCTATAGTGCGTTCTGTTTACATAAAAGAATGCAGCACTTTACTTGGCGTAGCAGAAGGTGTTTTAAATACAGAACTCAACAAAAAGCGAAGTAAAAATCGTTTTGATAAGCAAAAAGAAGTCAATAGAGAACTTCAAAAAGCTGAAAAAGCTAAAGAAGTTATTCCACAACTATCTGAAGATGCAGTAGAAGCAGGAATAAATATTGCACATTTTGAACAAAACGTAATTCGTGTTTTGGTAGCGCACGGTTTTAGAAAATATGACGATAAAATATATGCAGCAGACTATATTTTAGACGAACTCGGTGAATACCAATTTAGCAATGAGTTGTTTCAAAAACTATACGCACTTGCTTTAAATAGAAAACAAGAACATAATTTTTATACCGAAGGCTTTTATCTTGAACATGAAAACCAAGAAATTAGTGGAGCTGCTATAACACTTACAACTTCACCTTATGAAGAAAGTATAAATTGGTTTAAAAAACACCAAGTTGCTATCAGCAATGTTGCCTTGACTTTCAAAAATGATATAGATACAGAGTTGTATTACTTGAGGTTTTGGAATATGAAGCGAAAGGAAATAGAAATTATGGAAAAATTAAAAAATCCAAATCTTGAACCAGAAATGATGATGAAACTTTTAAAAATAAAACAAAAGTTAAATGAACGTAAAGTAGAACTTGCTAAAGAAAAAGGATTGAGAATAACCAATAACTAAGCGCATTTTGAAATAATCAATATTTTAAAATCTTAGTAAAAAATAGTTATGCAGAGCACTAGTTTTTAATAGTTTCAACCAATTCTCCGGCTTGATAAACCTCAACCTTAATAATAGTTTTGTTTTTTAAGTAATAAGACCATCTTCCTTGTTTTTCGCCATTCATTACAGAACCGTGTATTTTCTTTTCGCCACTTGGGTAGTATTCTATGTGTCTTCCTCTTATTTTATTTCCTTTAAAAACCAAGTTTCCATCTTTATTGTAAAATTCATAAAAATCTAAAGAGCTGTAAGTTCCGTCTTCTGCTTTTAAAACAGATTCTTTTGCTTTAATTACATCATTTTCGTAGTAATAAAACTTATAGTGCTTACCATTAATCTCTTGGTATTTTACATTTTCGTCTTGTGCCTGAGCAGAAAAAGTAATAAAAAAACAGATGATAGTACTTAATATTAATTTGATTTTCATAATCTTAAATTTTATGCATTTTTTTTGAATAGTAATGTAAAAATAGAAATAAATTTTTAATCCTTGCTATTGTTTTGCCATTCTACTATGCCAGCAGTTATTAAATATTGCCCAATAACGTAAAGCGACATAATAAAAAACTTGGCGATGTACTTTTTATTGGTAAAAATTTCAGAAAAATTATTTAAAGCAATCAACGTGTCAGAAAACATAAACAATAAAGCACCTACAAGCACCCAGGCAAAACTTTTTTGAAGCACTCTTTCATATCGAGCTATAGCAGCAATAACCATAAACATTATTACAGCAGCATAAACAATTACAGGTATTTGCATTTCTATAAATTTAGAATTTGCAGCACTATACAAGTACATTAGCAAACTTATACCATACAAAACAAAAGGAAAAACTAAGTATGGTTTTCTTGTCAAAATAGACTTTTTTGCTTTGTTGATATATTTAACAAATAAGACTATATATAAAACGTGAGCAACTAAAAAAGAAGCCAAACCAGCTAAGAAAAAATATTCTTTATCTGGAAAACTCATTAAAAACATTAAAAAAACATCACCAAAAAATGAAAAAACTAATGCGTAAATTATAATTTTAAGTGGTTTTTCAACCGATTTTAAATACCACAGAATTAAAAGCGGCATTAAAAGAGGTTTAAAAAAATATACTAGATGAGGAATGCCATTGAGAACAAAAAGAATTTCTCCAAGAATTTCTATAATTAAAACTAAAAATAAAACATTTAGGTAGTTTTTTGTTTTCATAAACTAAAAATAGAGCTAATATTTAAAAAACAAGCTCAGAAACTTATTTTTTATTGAAAATAGCACAAATTGCTTATAAAAAACATTAAAAAGTTCTATTTTTGAATAAAATCAATACATTATGAAAACAATACCTTCAGTAGATTTATCAAAATTTGTAAAAGGAAATGAAGCCGAAAAAAAACAATTTATAAAAGAACTTACAGACGCTTGGAAAGAAATAGGTTTTGTAACCGTTTATAATCATGGCGTACCACAAGAATTAATAGATGCATTTTTTGAGCAAGTACAAAAATTCTTTGCTTTTGATACAGAAACTAAACTGAAATATGAAGACTTTGACAATGGAGGACAAAGAGGATATACTTCTTTTGGAAGAGAACATGCCAAAGGTTTTGATACGCCAGATTTAAAAGAATTTTGGCAAATAGGACAAGAAGTTACAGATGGCGATGATATTGTAAAAGAATATGTAGACAATATTTATGTAGATATTTTACCAGAATTTAATAAAATAGGAAGAGAATTATACCAATCTTTTGAAGAAGCTGGTGCACACCTTTTAAGAGCAGTCGCTATTCATATGGGCATTGGTGAAGATTATTTTGCTCCAAAAATTCATAATGGAAATAGTATTCTTAGAGCTATTCATTATCCGCCTATTACAAAAGAACCAAACTCTGCAATGAGAGCAGAACAGCACGAAGATATTAATTTAATTACCTTATTAGTTGGTGCATCGGCAGAAGGACTGCAAGCGCAAGACGTACACGGTAATTGGGTTCCAATTGCACCACCAGAAGGACATTTGGTTATAAATGTAGGCGATATGTTACAGCGTTTAACAAACAATGTACTACGCTCTACACCGCATAGAGTAGTAAATCCACCAAAAGAAAAATGGGCAACACGCAGATTTTCTATTCCTTTTTTTTTACACCCAAGAAGCGATATGGATTTAACATGTCTTGATTTTTGTGTAACAGAAGATAATCCTCTTGCTTATGAACCAATAACAGGTGGAGAATATCTACAACAAAGATTAAGAGAAATTGGTTTGAAATAAAATATCGTCATTCTTGCGCAGGCAGGAATTTCATCTTTTTTTAAAGAAAACTAAACTTGGTATTATATTTGATTAAAACAAAATATTATTTAACTAAAAAAAACAATAACAAATTATGGGATTATTTTCATTTATTAAAAACGCAGGAGCAAAACTTTTCGGAAACAAAGAAAAGGAAGCAGAAATGGCTGCAGAAGAAAAAGCAAAACAACTATTAGCGCATATAAACAGCTTTAGTTTAAGAACAGCAGGTGTTACAGCATCTTTAGATGGAAGCACGGTGATTTTAGAAGGAGAAGTAGATACACTTCACGAAAAAAATAGAATTATAATGGCAGCAGGAAACATAGACGGAATTGATGCTGTAGATGATAGAATAGTTTTAACAGAGCCAGTACAAGTTATTCCAGAAACTCAGTTTTATACAGTAGTAAAAGGAGATTGGTTATCAAAAATTTCTAAGAAAGTTTACGGTTCTTCAAAACACTATAATGTAATTTTTGAAGCAAACAAACCTATGCTTAAAGATCCAGATTTAATTTATCCAGGTCAAGTATTGGTTATTCCAGAATTGGATAAGGCTTAATACTTACTTCATAAGAAATATAAAACCCAAACAAATAAATTTGTTTGGGTTTTTTGTTTTTAGTAGACGTCAATCCTGCGCAGGCAGGAATCTCATACATGGTTATTTAATTGACTTGATTACCCTTTGTTGGTCACCTGACCAACAATAATTATTATATTCCAATAAAAATATTATCTTTATAAAAAATATACTATGAAATACTATCTGCTTTTAATTGTATTATTTTCTTTTTCTTGTAAGCCAGAAAAAGAGTTTTATAAAGGTAATTGTGATTCTGTTGTTGAGTTGAATCAAAGGAAATACAATAATGCTAGTTCCGATTATTTTCAAATTTCAAATGCAGAAATTATTGGAGATTGTTTAAATATTACTATTGTAGCATCTGGTTGTAGTGGAGATTCTTGGGAAGTAGAGCTTATAAATTCCAAAGCTATTGCAGAATCAAATCCTGTTCAAAAATATTTTAAGTTAATTCTAAATAATCAAGAACTATGTCATGCGGTAATTTCAAAAATCGTTTCATTTAATTTAAATCCATCTAAAATTGGAGATGATTTTATTATAAATCTCGATTCTTGGGATGGTTCATTGTTGTTTGAAGAGTGATAATTGGTTTTTGTTGTTCGCCCTTTGTTGGTCGCCAGACCAACAAAACTCTATTAGTGAAAACTGTATTTATAAACTTACTATTTGTTTTACACGCTGAGATTCCTTTCTGCAAAGGAATGAAGGATTCGTTTTAAACATAATTCGTGAAATCTGTGAAACTCGTGTCTATTTCACATTCACTTCAATCCTTCT
>CAKZQD010000069.1 GCA_937139485.1 uncultured Bacteroidota bacterium
AAGTTCAATAATTTGTTTAACATTCATAGATTGCTAAGAAACCTATTTTATTTTTTGATGAATAAACACTTTTTTATAAATTGTATTATTTACAATACAAAAGTATTCCGAACACTTATGGCAAAGATGCTGACCAGAGGGGAAGATTGTTTTATCAAAATGTTAAGAAAACCACCTAATTCACAATCCTAACTTTCTGAATAAACTTTTTATTTTCACTTTCAATTAGTACAAAATAAATTCCGTTTAAGTTAAAAGGAAGTGTAATAGCTTTTAATTCTTCTTTACTTAATTGTTTTTGAAATACAAGTTTCCCATTCAAATCTATCAATTTTAAATGTATAATTTGAGCACCAAAATTTTCTAATGAAATATTGATTTTATTTCCAAAAACAGGGTTTGGATACACAAAAATATCTTCAACAAAAACAGCATTTATACTAGAGTTTTTCACTACTAGTTCATTAGAGAACTTTAAACCACAGTTTGTATTTATTGCATTACTATAAACACCATCATTTTGTGGTATAATAAAATTTGAAGTCTCATTTGGCATTAATGAATCATTAAAATACCAGATATTACTTGAGCTAATGTCTGAAAAAATAGTATCAGAAAGCCAATAAATTTCGTGCATAGTATATACATTGTAATCTGAAACTGTATTTGTAGTATCTGAAATACAACCATTTATTGTAGCTATTACAAAATAGTCGTCATTGTCGCAAAGTATCAAAGTATCATTGGTTTCATTTAGTATTTCTCCTTGGCTATTATACCATTGATTTCCATTTTCTACTGAAGAAACGGCTACATTACCATAGAGTGAAATGCTAGGCGTATTATTTGAAAAAGTTACCGTGTTTGAAGCCTCAGAAGTACATTCGCCAACAGTTGTAGTGCAGTAGTAAGTCCCAGCTTCACAAGTAAATATAGAAGCGTTGGTTTCGCCTGGCATTATATTTCCGTTAAAATACCACTGAATACCTGTACTCACAGATGAAGAAATTTCATTTTGATTTCTAGAAATTACAGGCGCACTAATTTCGGGATAAACAAAAACGGCTAGCGTATCGGTATTCAAATCTATACAAGAGCTATTGGTAGCTTTGCAGTAATAATTTGCATTTTGCGCTACTATATATATAGTATCATTTTGTTCGCCAGCTAGTAAAGTATCATTTCTATACCATTGAAAATCCAAATCCACATTGCTTTCTACATACATCAATGCATTTTCTTCAAAACAAAGACTATCTTTTGCTAAGAAAATAGTCACTTCAGGAAACACAAACCTTCCGTGCACAGGAAAGTGATCTGAGAGATCTAAATCTAAGGAATTATTGTCCCATAAAGCAGCTATTTGCTCGGTGTGTCTAAATATTTTGGCTTCGTTGGTGTATTCAAAAGCGCATAAATAGTCTTTTTCTACCAAAACATAATCTAAATATTCTGAAACCGCACCACTGGCAAAAGTGCTATAATTTGGATCATAAGTTTCAGAAAAACCAATATAATTTGGTTCTTCGGCATTCAAAGTATCCAACATAGGCAAGTATTCTAAGCTTTGATTGGTGTTAGATTTATTTACATTCAAATCGCCACCGATGATAACCGCTTCTGAGTTTGGAATGTTTTTATTTGCTATAAATTGGTGCAATTCGCCCAGTTGTTCCAATCTTACCGCTATAGAAGTTGGGTCTGCCCAAGCTTGCGTATGCGTTCCAAAAAGATGATATTTTTTACCCAATTTATTGATTTTGGCATACATTGCACCTTTAGAAGACAAGCAGTCTGAACCATCGCAGTTTGAAAACAAAAGCTGCTCTTCGTATTCAATAGGCCAGCGAGAAAAAATCATTACGCCGCCATCTTCTACTGCGCTACCGTTAACCACAGCGGTTTGGTAGGGATATTCTGGGCTCAAAAGTGGAATCAATAAATCATTTCTGGCATCATTATAAAACGCTTCGCTCAAAATTAATGCGTCATAGTTTTTTACATATTTGTGCAAAATTCCAGCACGAATATATTCTTCTGAACTACCTATCGGTGGTGTGAGCATAAAAATATTGTAAGCCAAAATGTTTAAAATATTTGAATCTAAAAGTTCTACTTCATTTACTTGATAAGGATGTTTTTCTTGAAGTACGTAGTAAAAATTTGCATAAATATTTCCAGGCGGTAAATCTGAGCGATAAGTCAATGTAAAAGTATCTGCGTTCATTACAAACTCTTCTGAATAAAAACTATAATCATTTTGCCAAGTGTGCGCAAAAGCATTTCCCGCAGCTGCGTGCCAAATATCGCTGCCTATTAAGTTTCCGTTGAGTTTTATTTTTAAGTCTATAGAATCTGTTCCGCTAGAAACGCTTGTCGTTAGAAAAAAATCTGTCCCGTTCGTAATACCAGTATTTCTATTGACTTCAAAAATTTTGGTTTGTAGTTTCCAAGCTTCAAAATTTCCAGAAAAATTTTCTACCCAATAACTAGAACCTAAAGTAGAATGAGTAGAAATATTGAGGTCTAAAGATGTGTTGTTTTGGAAGTAAACAAAAGATTCTGCACGTGCAGAAAATATCAAAAACAAACAAGCAATAAAAAGGAAATATTTTTTCATAGCATAAAGTTAAAATTTTTGCGCTAAAAAAGCCTAGATTTAGCTAAATAAAATAGCTTAGCAATCTTTAACAAAATACACCGCTGAATAGCAATATTTTTGCAGTACAAAATAAATTATGAAAGCTTTTTTAATATTAGGAATTGTACTTTTAGCTATCGATTTGTATGCTTTTAAAGGTATTTCGCTGCTTATAAATCATTACGCATCTGCTTGGATATTGAAAATACTATTTTGGGCTGTTAATATTTTAATATATTTACAACTCTACAGATTAATTTCTAACTACAGAAGTCTTCAGGTAGAAAACCCAGATATTTTGAGATTTTGGTCTGGAATTATTATCACTATATTTATTACTAAGCTAGGTTTTATATTTTTTCATTTGCTAGACGACCTTTTTTGGGGCGGAAAAAAACTTGCCAATTTTACGCAGTCTAAAATTCAGTCTACGAGTTCAAACACTATTTCCAGAGGAAAATTTCTTACACAAATAGGCGCAGGAGCTGCAGCTTTGCTTTTGGGTTCATTTACCTACGGCGTTACCAAAGGGCGCTACGCTTTTCAGGTGATGAAAGAAAAAATCCACTTCGATAACTTACCAGAATCTTTTTCAGGTTTAAAAATAGTACAGATTTCAGATTTGCATTTGGGTTCTTTTGTCAAAGATTTTGAAGACGTAAAAGTCGGTATAGATTTAATTAATGCACAGAAACCAGATTATATTTTCTTCACTGGCGATATGGTAAACACACACTGCGCAGAAGCAGAACCTTGGATAGATTTATTTGCCAGCCTTGAAGCCAAAGAAGGGAAATACTCTGTTTTTGGAAATCACGACTATGCAGATTATGGTCCTTACACACCAACAGAAAAAGCAGAAAGTATATCAAGATTGAAGGAAATTCATAGAGAAATGGGTTTTAAACTGCTAGAAGACGAAAACTTATATATAGAAAAAAATGGCGAAAAAATAGCCTTGGCAGGAATGCACAACTGGGGAAAAGATTTTCACAGAGTAGGCAATATCAATAACACACTTCAAGGACTTTCTGAAGACGATTTTACGATACTTCTTTCTCACGATCCATCGCTTTGGGAAGAAGAAATCAATAACAAAAGAAAAGTAGAACTCACACTTTCTGGACACACGCACGGTATGCAAATGGGCGTAGAAATTCCATTTTTGAATTTGAAATGGAGTCCAGTAAAGTACAGATACAAGCGCTGGGCAGGACTTTATGAAGAAGCCAAAAACTATATTTATGTCAATAGAGGGTTTGGTTTTTTGGGTTTTCCGGGCAGAGTGGGAATGAAGCCAGAAATTACCGTTTTGGAGTTGTTTACAGAAAAAGCTTAATGTTTAAATTTATATCCAACATATTTTCAAAAAAAGAACCTACCTTATCACAAAACGATAAGACACTTCTTAACGAAAACGTATTTTACTACAACCAACTTCAAACAGAAGCAAAAGCCCGTTTTGAAACAGAAGTCGCTTTCTTTCTAGACAGTATTCCTATTTATTTTCAAGGCGTTCAAAAAACTCGCTTGGTAGAACTTTTAGTAGCTAGTTCAGCTGTTATAGTTACTTTTGGACATTTTTTTAGGTACAAAAAACATTTAACAAGCGTTACTATCATTAAAGGAATCGTCTCTAAAACTGAAGGTGGTTTCTCTACAGGAGAAGTTAGAACCAATAATAGTTTTAAGACCATGTTTCTTTCTGAAGAAGTTTTAATTCAAGGTTTTAAAAACACCGAAGACAAACACAATGTAGGTATTCACGAATTTGTACATATTTTAGATGTAGCAGATGGTTATATGGACGGCGTTCCATCTTTATTTATGCCAAGAGAAATCATTCAACTTTGGGAAAAACTGACCGAAAATGAAATGAAAAACATCGTAGAAGATGATTCTAGTATAAGAAATTATGGCGCTACAAATGTGCAAGAATTTCTAACCGTTTGTTCAGAATATTTCTTTGAAAGACCACAAAAACTAGCCGAAGAACACCCAGAAGTTTACAAACTACTCAGCAGAACCTTCCAACAAAACCCTAAAGAAAACTACGACTACAACATCAAGAAAAACTTTGGTAAAAAGAAAGATCTAGGAAGAAACGAGCCTTGCCACTGCGGAAGTGGAAAGAAGTATAAGAAGTGTCATTTGAAATAAACAGACGTCATTTCTCCCTGTGAAGTGTATTCACTTCACAGCACTACAAAAGTTTCAAGTGAAAACACCTAGAACGGCTAAAAATGACAAAGTATTTCTACTATTTGGGTATGTTTTGATACAAGATATGAAGTGAAATGGGTAGATTCTGTTACAAATAACTTATAATATTGGGTATGTTTTGTTACAAAAAAGTAATAAAAATGGGTAGATTCTGTTACAAATTGGTATATTTGTGTTGTGAATATAGAAAGAAACATAATTGTTCAACTTCGAAATTGGAAAACAAAAGCGCATAGAAAACCATTGGTGTTGAGAGGTGCAAGACAAGTTGGTAAAACAACTGTTGTAAATCAATTTGCCAAAGAATTCAAACACTTTATAAGTTTAAATTTGGAGAAAGAACTACATCAAAAACCATTTTTAGACGCTGAAAACACAAAACAACTCATTGATAGTCTGTTTTTTGTAAACAATTTAGAAAAAGATTCAAGTGATGTTTTAATATTTATAGATGAAATACAAGAAGTTCCTAAAGCAATAAATTGGTTGCGTTATTTTTATGAAGAATATCCAAAAATTCATGTGATTGCTGCGGGTTCTCTTTTGGAATTTGCCTTGGATAAAGTAAGTTCTTTTCCTGTCGGGAGGGTAGAATATTTATATTTGCACCCTTTGAATTTTGTGGAATTTTTGAGAGCAATTCAACGTAATCAAGCCCTCGAAGAACTCGAACAAATCCCTCTTACAAGTTTTGCACATCATACCCTACTCGAATTGTATAATAAATACCTCATTATTGGAGGTATGCCTGAGGTTATCAAGATATATGCACAAGAAGAGAGTATGTTAGAACTTGCCGATATTTACCAAAGTCTTTGGTCTTCTTATCAAGATGATGCCCAAAAAATGGGTCGTTGATTGTAAAAACGTCGGTCAAGGTTTACCCGCCTTAAAATACCTATCACGGTATTTATATCGCGGGGTATTACCGGATAAAGACATCATTCATTATGACCAGCGCACGGTCACCTTTCGCTATACCGACAGTGCAACAAACAAAACAACACATCGCACACTGCCTACGCTCAAGTTCTTAATGCTGATACTGCAACATGTGTTACCGAAAGGATTACAACGCGTGCGTGATTATGGGGTGTTATCGTCAGGGGCTAAAAAGTTGCGGTTGTTTATTCAATTAC
>CAKZQD010000070.1 GCA_937139485.1 uncultured Bacteroidota bacterium
TTTCCAAACAGCACGCATTCCTTTACCACCACCACCTGCAGATGCTTTTACTAAAATAGGAAAACCAATTTCTATAGCGGTTTGTTTTGCTTTTTGAACATCTGTAATAGCTTCTTCTGTTCCTGGAACTAGTGGCGTATTGTATTTTGCAACGGCTTCTTTTGCAGCAAGTTTGCTTCCCATGAGTTCCATGGCATGCGGCGAAGGGCCTATAAATTTAATGCCGTTTTCTGTAACTAATTGAGTAAAATCAGCATTTTCAGAAAGAAAACCAAAACCTGGATGAATACCATCTACGTTTAATTCTTTGCAAACTTCTATTATTTTATCGCCTCTCAAATAAGATTCACTAGAAGGAGAAGGCCCTAATAAAACGGCTTCGTCCGCTGCTTTTACGTGTGGTGCATTTCTATCTATTTCAGAATAAACTGCAACTGTTTTAATACCCATTTCTTTACAAGAACGAATAATTCTAAGTGCAATTTCTCCTCTATTGGCAACTAATATTTTTTGCATAGCTTGGTATATTTAGATTCTTCAAAATTAAGACTTTTAAAAAAGACTTCCTATATAAATATCTCTTTTATTTCTTAGCTATAAAATTACATGATTTTTTGTTTAAATTATTGATTTATAGTTTGTTATAAATATTTCTATTTATGATTTTCATCATAAATAGAAACATTTAAACTGCTTATCTTTGTACAAAAGCAATAGTTTTGCTTTATTATTAACTCTTTAAAAAATATATTTATGAAAAAATTAGCAATAGTTCTTTTAACGATGTTTTCATTATCATCAGTATTTTCTCAGGCATTTCAAGCAAGTAATGTAAACTTTGACTTGGGTTATGCATTAGGCTCGCATAGAAGTGCGTTTTATTCTCCCGGAGTAATGTTTTCTTTTGAAAAAGGTGTTCATAAATGGGTAGGTGTTGGTGCTTATGTTGGCTACCAATATAATATAAATGGAGGTGGTTTTGGTTTGTTTGGTTTTGGTACAGGTCTAGCAAATTCACATTCTATTCCATTTGGTGCGCAAGGTGCATTTCACTTTTATCAAATGATTGGCGATTTAACAGGAAAAGATATTAAGCAAGACAAATTAGACTTAGCAATAAAACATTCTGTAGGAGCAAGGTTAGATTTGAATAATAATTCAGTTATTCGTTTTGATTTTGGTACTTCTGTTTTAGCAAGATATTTCTTTACAGAAAAAGTTGGTATTTATGCAGAAATTGGCTACCCAGCTATGGGAAATGCACTAATTGGTGCTGCTTTTAAGTTTTAATGAAAAAACATTTTACAAAAAAGGCAATTTCTATTGAAATTGCCTTTTTTTATTTTAAAGTAACTTGTATAATTTTTACAGGACAAACCTCTGCGGCAACAAAATTTTCTTCATACTCATCATCTTCCGAGATTTTTACGGTATGAAATCCTTTTTTGTTTTTACTGCCCAATAAATGACACTTTCCGTCTTTCTTAGACATTCGCCATCTATTTGGTGCCGCTTCTACACAATAGCCGCAGCCAATACATTTATCTCTTTGTTGTGTTACTATAACCATTTCTTTTTCTAGTATTTAAGTATCAAGTATTTAAGTATTTAGTATTTAAGTATTTAGTATTTAAGTATTTAGTATTTAAGTATCTAGTATTTAATTGTCAAGTCAAAAAAATACAGTAAGTCAAACATACTTACTACTTGAGACTTATTACTTGAAACTTATTACTTAAGACTAAATTAAACTAATTCTGGCAATTTAGAATCAACCATTTTATACACCTTATCACTTGCTCTTACTACAAAATCTACTGGTATAGTTACATCATCTCCTTTTACGGCTTTTTCTGCTGGTTGTTCGTTTACAAACATAGATTTTATAACAAATTCTTGTGCTCCAGTTGTTGGTCCTGTTACCAATATAGTGTCGCCAATTTTTATATCGTGACTTTTCATTGCAATCTGAGCAATTTTTGGTTTCTTGTAATAATGCATTCCTTTTCCTACAAATACTTTTGTAACAGTAGCTTTAGAACCTGGTGAGTCTGACCATTCGCCTATCTTTTTTCCTAAGAAATATCCACCCCAAAACTCTCTGTTATAAACAGATTTTAGGTGATTCATCCAGCCTTCTACTTTTTCTTTTGTGTAAGTACCTTCGTACACGGCATCTATTGCTTCTCTGTAAGATTGTATTGTTTTTGCAACATAGTCTGCTGCTCTTCCTCTTCCTTCTATTTTTAAAACCTTGATTCCAGATTCTATAATTTGATCTAAAAAATCTAATGTACATAAATCTTTTGGTGACATGATATATTCGTTGTCAATATCTAGCTCAACCCCTGTTTCTTTATCTGTTACAGTATAAGTTTTTCTACAATTCTGTACACATGCCCCCCTATTTGCAGAAGAATTATGTGTATGTAAACTCATATAGCACTTACCTGACACTGCCACACAAAGTGCGCCATGTGCAAATATTTCTACTTCAATTAAATTGCCTTTTGGTCCCCTAATATCCTCCTTTACAATTGCGTCACAAATCTTTTTTATTTGAATCAAACTTAACTCTCTTGACAGTACCATTACATCTGAAAAGTGTGAGTAAAATTTAACAGTTTCAATATTTGTTACATT